>JALQWJ010000019.1 GCA_023258775.1 Burkholderiaceae bacterium
TTGACATAAATCCGGAGCATCCGATCCATCGAGACTTGCATCATGCCCAGATGGAGGGCGACGAGGGTGAATTAATACTTCGCCGAACGCTAGAGGCCGACGGACGATCTAAAGCCTATATCAACGGTCATCCGGCAACGATGCTGCAATTGCGCGAGCTTACAAGCCAGTTGATTACCACCCATGGTCAGCAAGCCTCGATCACGCTAACAGGCAGCGAGTCGGCAAGACAGTGTTTAGATCGTTATGGTTCACATGGCGATCTCATTCAGGCCTACGGCAAAGCATTTGAAAGCTACACCGTGCATCGAGATCGTTTTGAACGCGCCAAGGCGATCAAAGCACAGTCTCAGGCAAGGCTCGAGCAACTTCATTGGATCCTCGATAGCCTGCACGAGATTCAACCCAAAGCCAATGAATGGGAGCAAATTCAGGCCGAACACCACCGACTTTCGCACGGTGAAAAGCTGCTTGAGGCCATTCATAGTGCGCTTGATCAATGTGCCGATGGCGATGACGCCATCCTGAGTCGTTTACATCGAACGGCCTCGAAACTAGAGCAGTTACTCGATGTTGATCCGGCGTTGAAGTCGAGTCTTGAGCTCATCGACAATGCACGTATTCAACTTGAGGAAGCAACTCAGCAACTAAGAGATGATCTAGACCGTGCCGAGGCCGATCCATCACGCTTTGCAGAAATCGAGGCCCGTATGAGCCTCTTGCATCAGACTGCAAGAAAGCTGCGGCTTGCCCCAGAGGATCTTGCAGAACGCCAACAAGCTTATCTCGACGAGCGTAGCGAACTTGAACGATTGAGCGATCTTGCCGAACTTGAGCAGCAGGCTGCCAAGGCGCACGATGACTTGCGTTCGATTGGGCTCTTACTGCGAGTACAACGTCAGTCAACAGCAAAGATCTTCGAAGAGGCCGTTAACGCCCTGCTCCCGGCACTTGGCATGCCTAAAGCAAGCTTGAGTCTGCATCTTGAAGATCTTGAGGTGCAGTCGCATGGCATGGATCGCGTGAGTTTTCTTTGGCAGGCTCATGCCGGCGCCCAACCGCGGTCTCTAGCCAAGACCGCCTCGGGAGGAGAACTTTCGCGTATTGCATTAGCAATTAGCACGGCCTCAGCGCAAACCAATCCAACGCCAACTTTGATTTTCGATGAAGCCGACGCCGGTGTCGGCGGCGCTGTAGGTCAGGCGATCGGCGAGTTAATGCGAGATCTCGGCAAGAGTCGGCAGGTTTTGTGCGTCACACACCTCCCCCAGGTCGCGAGCCAGGCGCATCACCAGTTCAAGGTCCTCAAGCGCGAGCAAGATGGTCTTAGCTTTAGCGATGTTCACCCGCTTGATGCCAAAGATCGCATCGAAGAGATTGCCCGAATGCTGGGGGGCAAAGAAATAACGGCCACGACGCGTCGTGCAGCGAAGGAAATGCTTCAAGTTGAACGCTAAGAATCCAAAATTTATTCTGCTGGTCAGACTTGGTCAGCATCATCAAGAGCAAGCCAATCTGGTACCGGCAGCTCGTTAAAAACCTTTCGCAAACCCTGCCCCCAACCCTGGCGCAAATCACGAAAATAATGATCATCCACATCAATCCGAAAGCGTTGAGCAATTTTTAGCTGATTTTGTTTAACAAGCGCAAAGTCGATCGGAAGACCGACTGATAAATTACTCTTGATGGTGGAATCAAACGAGACGAGCATGCATTTAACCGCCTCAGACATGGCGATTTCAGGACGAATCACTCGATCAAGTATTGGTTTGCCGTATTTGCTCTCGCCGATCTGGAAAAACGGCGTGTCGACAGTCGACTCGATAAAGTTGCCCTGGGGGTAGACCAGAAAAAGCCTTGCTGCTTCACCGCGCAGTTGCCCGCCAACTAGAAATGTGGCGCTGAAATCCACATCGCTTTGCCCTATTGTTTCGCCTTTGGTGTGCGCAATGACCGCACGAAGCGTCTCACCGACTAACTCGGCCACCGAGAACAGGGAATCCATCGAGGTGAGCGCTCGATCGTGAAGCATTTCATGCTTACGAAGCCTCGACACCACTTGCTGGGTAGTGGCAAGGTTGCCGCTGTTGAGAAGCACGATTGCGCCTTGGCCAACTTGCTCAAAAATCGACATTTTGCAAAAGCTTGAGACATGATCGACGCCGGCGTTGGTCCGGGAGTCAGAAGCAAAAAGCAAGCCTTGCTCGAGCGCGATAGCAACACAATAAGTCAAGGGAGTAGACCTCTAATTGTCGTAATGTGAAACTGATACAAATCAACCCACAGGCGGGCGTATTTACTGATTTTGCACCATGACCGGTGAATAAGTTGGCGTCGTCCCAAGACTTTGAACCTCGGCACTTGCCCTCATCGATTCCTCGCCACCACCTAGTCGAACACCGCGTGTTGGGCAAGCATCAAGATAGTCAAGTCCAACCGCAAGCTTGACATGACCCGTTCCGGCCGCTCTTGAATTACTGATGTCAAAGCTAACCCATCGATTACCAATCCAAGCCTCTGCCCAGGCATGACTGGCCAATGAATCGCCCTGATTCGATGGCAAGTGGCTATGGTCACTTGATTGCACATAACCACTCACATAGCGCGCTGCCAATCCAAGCACACGACAGCAGGCGATAAAGGCATGAGTGTGATCCTGGCAAACGCCACGGGCGGCGGCAAAGGCTTGCGCCGCGCTAAAGGCTACCGTGGTTGCACCTGGACTGTAAGGCATGCGTTCAAGCAAGGCTGAAGCCAGATCAGTAAGTCCAAAAAGTGGCCGTGAACGAATCATTGAACTTAATGGCTCAAGGAAGGCGAACATTTCCGGGCTGCATTCGGTGAGCGGCGTCGGTCGCTGAAACACAGCAGCAGGGATCGGACCAAGCGATTCACCATCAGTATGATCAAGCACTTCGACCGTGCCATGTGCCACGATTTCAATCGTTTGATGCGCTTCATCAATCGTGAGCAGATGACTTAAATTACCGTAAGCATCGACAAAAGCGCGCATTGACCCTGGCGCATTAAGTTGCCAATGCAATACAAGTTGATGAGCGCCTGAAGACGGAGACAGACGCAGCACCTGGGCGCTGCGGCGCACCGCTTCGCTGTAGCGGTAGTCAGTCTTATGAAGGATTTTAAGCTTAGCCATAACGCAGCGATGACCTAAAAGGCTCAATCAGCCATGAAGTTCGAGATAAGCCTGCCCAATCGCAACGCCAACCTCGGTGTTATATTCAATAAATCGTTCTAAGTAATTATAAAGACCGCGTTCATAAACCTCTTGCAAATCACCATAACGAAGTCGTGCTTGCAATTGCACCGCAAGACGCCTTGCCATCCGGCCACTCTGTGAGGGCAGGCGCTCCAAAATATCGCAAATTTCATCCACACAAAACCTCAATGATCTTGGCACCCGATCACTGAAGATCAGCAATTCCGCAACGCGATCAGCATCGATTGCGTCGCGATAAATATCCTGATACGCCTCAAGCGACGATACCGACCTCAACACTGCGCCAAGCCGGTAATAGTCCGCAACAAGATCTCCCTGTTCGCGCTGTCTTGTTTTCACTGACAGAATTCTTGCCGTGTTGTCAGCACGCTCAAGATAAGTGCCAAGCCTAATGAACAAATAAGGTTGGTCACGCTGAATCGTGGCGAAGGTTACGCCACGAAATAAATGCGAACGTTCTTTAACCCACTCGAAAAACGTCGAATCAACAGGGCTTGCTCCCGGTACCGTTAGGCTTCGACGATGCTGAAGCTGAAGCCAGGTGTCGTTAATACACTCCCACATCTCGGCTGTAATTGCGCCGCGCACCGAGCGTGCATTCTCGCGACAGGCTTGGATGCAATTGCTGATTGACGAGGGGTGGGACTCGTCCCAGGCGAGAAATTGTGCAACCTCGCCCATACCTAATACGCGACCACTTGCCTCAAATGCGGCTTCAGTGTCAGTAATAACGAGCGGCTCGGACACAGCCGAATCATCTTGTGATTCACCTTTGGTTGACAAGAGCGCAATCGAGGAGCAGACCTCTAATATTCGCGCCATGCTTTCTGCACGCTCCAAATATCGCGACATCCAATAAAGCTCGGAGGCAACCCGGGCAAGCATTACCGTGACTCCTTTTCTAGCACCCAGGTGTCCTTTGTGCCACCACCTTGCGAAGAGTTCACCACCAGCGAACCTTCCCTGAGGGCAACCCGGGTGAGACCGCCTGGGACCATGCGGATATCTCGTCCCACCAACACAAAGGGCCGCAGGTCGATATGTCGCGGTGCAACCCCCTGTTCAACAAAGGTCGGGCAGGCTGATAGCGATAAGGTGGGTTGTGCAATATAGTTTGAGGGATTAGCACGTAAGACCTGCTCAAATGCTTCAATTTCATCCCTCGACGCGGCGGGTCCGACCAGCATGCCGTAGCCACCAGCCCCATGAACTTCCTTCACCACTAGCTCAGGCAAATGGGCAAGCACATAGTTTAAGTCGTCGGATTTCCTGCACTGCCAAGTTGGCACATTCTCCAGAATCGGTGACTCGCCGAGATAAAAGCGAATCATCTCGGGAACGTAGGGATAAATTGACTTATCGTCGGCAACGCCGGTACCAAGTGCATTGGCGATCACGACTTCACCGAGCCGGTATGCGGCTGCAAGACCGGGTACCCCCAACATCGAATCCGCGCGAAATGCGAGAGGATCAAGAAACACATCGTCCAATCGGCGGTAAATGACATCAACGCGCCGGGGTCCATCTGTGGTTCGCATGTAGACCACACCCTGACGCACAAAAAGATCCTGCCCCTCGACTAATTCCACGCCCATTTGCTTGGCCAAAAAAGCATGCTCAAAGTAGGCCGAGTTATAGCGCCCGGGGGTTAAGACGACGACTGTTGGGTCATCAACCAGGCTTGATAGACGAAGGGTTTGCAGTAAAAGCGCTGGATAGTGCTCAACGGGTCTCACGCCGACCCGCTGAAAAAGATCAGGAAAAAGGCGCATCATCATCTTGCGATTGCTAAGCATGTAAGACACGCCCGATGGCACCCGGAGGTTATCTTCGAGTACATAAAATCGGCCGTCGTTGTGTCGAACGATGTCAACGCCAACGACATGAGCATAGGTTTCATGCGGCAGATTCAACCCCATCATCATGGGCAAAAACTGGGCGTTAGCAAGCACTTGTTCTGCAGGTACAAGGCCTGCGCGCAAAATCGCCTGATCGTGATAAACATCATGCAAAAAGCGATTTAAGGCCTTAACCCGCTGAATCAATCCTTGTTCCATCAAGTCCCAAGCACTGGCATCAATAATCCTGGGAATCAGATCAGAGGGGATTAGCCGCTCGGTACCACCCTCATCGCCTGAGAGCGAGAACGTGATCCCGATGCGCCTGAAAAGTAGGTCGGCTTCTGCGCGTTTGATTGCCATCGCATCGCCCGACTGCGATGCAAACCACTGAGCAAAATTTGCGTAATGCGCTCTGACCTCGCCGTTGGCGAGGTGCATTTCGTCGTAGAGCGTGCTAGACGGACTCGAGGGAGCGGCGATGCTCACAGGCAACCCGTGTGCAACGACCATGTAGCGCCAGACTGTGGGTTTCTAAGCTGAAACCCTGTTGCTCTGCGATCTCGGTTTGCAAGCGTTCGATTTCCGGATGAAAAAACTCCACGACGCGACCGCAATCCAGGCAAAGCAAATGATCGTGATGTTCGCCTTCCTCGAGTTCGAAAACCGCTCGGCCCGAGTCGATGTTTGCACGACGAAGCAATCCGGCTTGTTCGAATTGCAACAAAACACGGTAGACCGTGCCCAAACCTACCGAGATGTCCTCGCTCAGCAATGCTTGCTGAACATCCTCGGCACTCATATGACGCATCCGACCCGACTGGAACGCAGCGAGAATTCGCTGTCGAGGCAGGGTAGCCTTCAAGCCGATACTCTTGAGTTCTTGGTGCGTGGTCATGATCCGACATCAATAAGTTCTCCGTATCATACTGGCTCCGTTACATTGAGCAGGCATTAACCATGTGTGTTCTCAGCAGCACAGATGCCGTAGCATTCAAATGAGAAGCGTTTCAGTAACCAAGGAGCAACAACTGTGCCATCGATAGATCTGTCGATCACCCGCAAGACTTGTGAGCAACGCACCAATAACGCCCAGGAAGCACCAGCTCGGTTCGCATCAAGCCTTGGCTTGAGTCTCAAAATGACATCTCTTGGTGCTTTACTCAGCTTGCTTGGCGCCTGCTCGAGCATCAAAGACCTCAATCCTCTGCCAGAATCCTGGCGCGGCGGAAACTCAGAGAAGGCAGCGCAAAGTCCCGACATTGGTGCGAGAAGCAGGCTGCAAAGCATATTTTCGCCTTATCGCACCACAGTCCAGCAGGGCAATTACATTACCAACGACCTGCTTGAACAGATTCGCAGTGGCATGACGCGTAATCAGGTTCAGTTTGTGCTGGGTCAACCTTTACTGAGTAACAGCTTCCGAGACGATCGCTGGATTTACGTCTTTCGCATGCAATGGCCCGATTTGCGTCATGACACCCGTCGGGTCACCGTCTTTTTTGATGAGCAACAAAGGGTTGCTCGCGTCGAATCCGATGCCCTGCCTGCCAGTGATGATGGCAAAGACCCTGCCGTACCTGGTTATCGCCCGCCAAGGGGCAACGATCGTTAGCAACTTTAGGGAGCACGTTGAACCATGATGCGAATCGCAATTGCTGGTGCCGCTGGTCGAATGGGCAAAATGTTGATCGAAGCGGTGCACCAGGCTGAAGATGCACAACTCGTTGCTGCGCTGGAAGTGGCCGGACATCCCTTGCTAGGACGGGATGCCGGCGAGAGCCAGGGTTTAAAGACGGGTGTTGTTTTAAGCGACAATCTTGATGAGCTGATAGCTCAAGCAACAATTCTCATCGACTTCACGCTACCCCAAGCCTGTATGACCCACTTGGCAGCCTGCAAGCGCCATGGCGTGAACATGGTTATCGGCACAACCGGATTAAGTGTTGAGGATCGAGAAACAATCGTCAAGACGGCAAGCAGGATCGCCATTGTTCTTGCACCGAATATGAGCGTTGGGGTTAATGTCACATTAAAGCTCTTGGAAGTCGCCGCCTCCCTGCTTCGAAAAGACTATGACATTGAAGTCATCGAAGCCCATCACCGTCACAAGGTCGACGCGCCTTCGGGAACAGCGCTTGCAATGGGTGAAGTCATCGCAAAAACCCTTGGTAAAGACTTAAGCACAGAGGCGGTTTTTGCCCGTCAGGGACATACAGGTGCTCGCAAAGAAGGAAGCCTCGGCTTCTCAACGATTCGTGGCGGCGATATCGTCGGCGACCACACCGTCATGTTTGCGGGTACCGGCGAGCGGCTTGAAATCACGCATCGATCAAGCAGCCGGGCAAACTATGCCATTGGCAGTTTGCGGGCTTGTCGCTTTCTTGAAGGGAAAGCTGATGGTCTTTATGACATGCAAGCAGTGCTTGGACTGTCAAACACAAGGAGTGATTGAACTGTGAGCATGCGTATTCGTAAAGCCGTTTTTCCTGTGGCCGGCATGGGCACAAGATTTCTCCCTGCCACCAAAAGCATTCCGAAGGAGATGCTGCCCATTGTTGATCGCCCGATTATCCAATACGCCGTTGATGAGGCAATCGAGGCAGGCTGCGACACCTTAATTTTTATTACTGGGCGCTCAAAGCGTGCTGTTGAAGATTATTTTGACCGTGCACCCGAGTTGGAAGCCGAACTTGAAGCCAAGGGAAAGACCGCTGCGCTTGAGCTGGTACGTAACATCGTGCCAGCGCATGTGAAAGTGCTTTTCGTGCGCCAAGCTTCACCGCTCGGTCTAGGACATGCTGTTGCATGCGCTAGCCCGCTTATTAATCCCGATGAGCACTTTGCAGTTCTCCTGCCCGACGATTTGATCGACGGTTCACCGAGTGGGGTGCTTTCTCAAATGCTTCGTGCGATGCGCGATCAAGCGGGAAGCGTTATCGCGGTCGAACAGGTTGCAGGCAAGGACGTCAGTCAATACGGCATTGTTGCCCCGGACAGTGATGAGGGCTTGCTGATGCGTCTGCGCGGCGTGGTGGAAAAACCCACGCTCGAGGAGGCACCCTCAAACCTCGCAATCGTCGGGCGCTATATTTTGCACGGGCAGGTCTTGCAAACACTGGCAACCCAAGGTCCAGGAAGTGGTGGTGAAATCCAACTTACTGATGCGCTCGCCCAAGAGATCGGGTCAAGGGGGCTTTGGGCTTATCGATTTGGCGGCAAGCGCTTCGATTGCGGGAATAAGCAAGGCTTTCTCACGGCCAATATCCATTTCGGCCTTAAACATGGTTATTGATGTCGGGATCATTGGCACCGCCGCAGTGCTTGCGCTGATGTCATTGACCTGCTGGACGCTGATTATTCGTCAATGGTTTGCGCTGCGCTGGATTCAACGCAATATCGATGCCCTAGGCACGGCTCTGGTGGCTAGTCCCAATCTTGCCGCGCTGTCACAGGCCTTTTCGAATCGCGATCAAGAGGCATGCAAACGTATTCTTGATGCTGCCCAGGGGCTGGAAAGCCCTGGCGGAACTTACCGCCAGCTTGAGGAATCGTCCAGACGAGACATTGCCCTACGCAAGGTGCTTCGATCGCTCGATCAGCTGATGAGTCGGGGACTTGGTCTGCTTGCTTCGATTGCGTCAACCGCACCGTTCGTCGGTCTTTTTGGTACGGTTTGGGGTATCTTCGGTGCGCTCAGCGAAATTGCGCAAGTCAGTGAGGCGTCAATTCAAGCGGTCGCTCAACCGATGGGTGAGGCTTTACTGATGACTGCTGCAGGCATTGCAGTTGCCCTGCCTGCAGTCCTCGCATACAATCGTTTTTCGAGACAACGCAAGGACTTAGCGAACGATCTTTGGACTTTAGCTGAAGATATTCGACAAATTTCCAATAGTGCTGGTCTGCCTCACGCTCAGGGACGCAGCGCCTAAGACCGTCGATGGCGAACTTAAGAGACCATCGAGCCTTGGGACCGCCACCGGGCGCAGAAGCGGATCGAAGCGAATTCATCAGTGATATCAACGTCACGCCATTTGTTGATGTGATGCTGGTGCTCCTGGTTATTTTCATGGTGACGACGCCCGCGCTTTTACCCCTCCTAGAACTCGACTTACCGGGGCGAGGCGATCAAAGCGAGCACGTTGAAAATCGCCAAGCGGAGGGAACCGAGAGCTTGCTTTTCGAGCTCGCGGCAGATGGCTCAATGCGTATGAACCGACAGGCTCTAACTGATGACGCATCGCTCGCTGAAAAGCTGGCTGAAGCTGCTGCCCAAAGACCCCAACCCGAGCTTCAGCTTCGTGTTGACGCATCGATTCCCTATGCGCGGATCAGCCAAATTTTTCTGATCGCGCAAGAACAAGGGCTAAGCAGAATGAGTTTGGTGATGGATCAGGGTGCTGCTGCAGCAAGTACCGCGTCACGAACCAAACCATAGGTGAGCACTTCGGGCAAAACCTGAGGCGCCCGACCATGACGCAAGACCAGATACAGCGGCACACCACGCCTTCCATACTCGCTCAGCGTTGCTGTTATGCGTGGGTCTTGTTTGGTCCAATCGCCTCGAAAACTGCGCACTTTTTGGGCAGCGAAAAGCTCAGACACCGACTCGGTTGAAAGCACCATTTGCTTATTAACCTGACAGCTCACGCACCAAGCCGCGGTAAAATCGATAAAGACGATTTCATTGGCACGCAGCGCTTGCTCAACAGCCTCTGGTGACCACGGCGCCCATAACTTATCTGACCGTTCCACCCGGCTTGCGGGGTTTATGTCAAGGCCGGCTGGCTTTGCGCTCTCGCTTCCGCTTAATGGCATCAACAAGCTCAGCAACAATAATGCAACACATAGCATGGCACTCCAAGGTCGAGGGGCTGAACGGATCCATCCACTCTGCACCCGTTCACCGTAAAGCCAGCAGGCAGCAAGCAGGCAAACCGTTGAAAAACCCAAACGCAGCACCGAGTCCTGATCTGTTTGCAAAACAAAAACCCAGGCGAGCCAAACTGCTGCGAGAAACATTGGGAAAGCCATCGCCTTACGGATCCATACCATCCAGGGGCCAGGGCGGGGAAGACGATGAATCCATTGCGGCCGCAGCGCCAAAGCACCATAGGGCAAAGCCATGCCTAATGCCAGGGCCGTGAACACAGCCATCGCCTCGACTGGCCCCTGACTGAGGCTTGCACCCAGTGCTGCGCCCATCATGGGTGCGGTGCATGGGGTTGCCACCAGGACAGCAAGAACGCCTGAACCGAGAGCACCGAACTCGGCCTTGCCCGCCCAACTCATGAAGCTAGATCCAACTTCAAATAATCCAAGTAAATTAGCGCCAATTAGGAGAAATAATAAAAACATTGCAAGTACGAATCCAGGTTCTTGCAACTGAAAGCCCCAGCCGACTTGCTCACCGCCAGCTTGCAATAACACCACGATGAGGCCCAGCACCCAAAAGCTGAGCAAAACACCAAGACCGTAGAGTAAGGAGGCCTTACGCACACCATGCTCGATCGAAGCGGCGTCTAGTGTTGGAACAGCGAGCGAGGATCGAGGATAGGCCTCAGATGCGCTTAGCGTTGGCTGCGCTTGCGGTTCCGGCTGCTTGGCAGATTGGCTTGCTGGCACAAGGCTCAAGAGCTTGATGCCGATGACTGGAAACACGCAGGGCATCGCATTGAGCAATAGACCGCCAAGCAATGCCATCACAAGCAACAGCATCAGCCCCTGATCCGCTCGCGATGGCTGCGATAAGAGCACCTCAGTTTGCGTAGCGCTGGCATGCGCGGCGACTCCCTGAGTGAGGATTCCCTGCGAGGGGCCTCCTTGCTCGGGGCCTCCCTGGGCAATGACACGGTATGTCTGATTATCCAAGCGCAAGTAACCGTCGATAACAGGCTTGTCCTGAAAGCTCTTATCGGCTGTCAGGAGCAAAGCCCAGCCACTTTCTTTGTCGTCCTGGATGGTTTGCTTGGCAGGGTTAACCATCCACCCGGACTGCTCGGGAAAATAACTGACAACCTGTGCAGCTTGACGATCGCCCCGCACCAGAAGCTTGGCTGCATCGGTACCTGGATCCGGCCGAAGCCAGATTCTGTCGCCTTCGCGACGATAGCTCATGGCGAGTGTGTTTTGCGGGACCCGATTGAGCGCCTCGCGGATCGAAGACTGCTTCGGACCAGGCAGGCGAAGTTCTAGGCCTACGGCGGCCTCCCCTGGAATACAGACATCGCTACACATGAGCCAGCGAAGCTGCGCCCTTATCGGATACACCCCATCCCGGACATGAGCGGGTAGCTCGACGGCAAGCGGCAACCATAAATCGCCCTCGTAACCAAAGTTCATCAGAGGCCCAACCGGTATTCGCTCGGGCATAGGCCAATAAGGTTTTGGCGCAGTCCATCCGGCAGGCAGCGTCCACTCAAAACTTGTCGCCAGACCGGAATCGCCAGGATTCACCCAGTAGGTGTGCCAGCCTGGTGCGTGTTGCAATCTGAGCGCCATCCAAAGCCGCTGACTTCCAGGATCAATCGACAGATCGGCGTGTAAGCTTGCTTTCACAGGGTCATCGTTAGGCTTTCCTCCTAGGGCCGCAGAGAATTTAGCTGCGTGTGCAGGGGACAAACCAAACCCGAAAACAACAATCGCGATAACGATAAACGCGCACAGCAACACAAACGAGCCCGCAAGGCGTGTGAGCAGCGATCGAAAGGCACGATTGGTATTGAAATGGACTGCAAATAAGCTTGGCATGCCTCAGATCCTACCAAGGAGTTGATGGAGGGGGGATTTGCGGGATATCCTCAGCAGGATGTTGGGTATTAATATGTTGTGAACGCGTCGCAGTTGTTCACCCGAAAAACACTGGTAAATCAAAGACGAGGCTGCATGAACCCCATGATCGAGGCTTTCGATTTCATCGAAGCCCAAGTCCATCAACTCATCGACCTGAATTCGGCGCTACGCGCCCAATGCGCCAGTTTTCAGGAACAACGACAAGCGCAGCCCATCGCGCAGCAGGCAATTAATGGGCAACGCGAGGCAGAGCTCGAACGCGCATTGAGCGATCAAACGCAAGTCTTCGCCCAGCAAGAACAACAGCTCGCTGAGATGGGTCAGCGGCTTGTCGGCTATGAGAAAATCATTGCTGAACAAGAGCAAACGATTGCACTGAACAATCAGGCATTACGAGAGCGCGATCATGCAATCAGTGAACGCGATCATGCGATCAGTGAACTCGAGCAAGGCATGCGGCTGCGCGATCAAACCATCGCCGAAAGAGATCAGCAGATTAAGGAGTTCCGCGATCGCATGAACCAAGCGCAGCAGCGTGTCCGAAAAGCACTTGAAGTTTTACCGCCACACACACCGGATCTATTTGAGTAGTAAGCCCCAACAGCTACGTTGGCAATATCGATCAGCCAGAGAATACGACCATGACAAGCTCCGATGCCCAGCAAACGTCTGCTGCCCAATTAAGTGCAACCGAAGGGGAAGCCAACCCGACCGCAAGCACGGATACAAAAGCAAAAACAGCGGTCAATATTCGCCTGCTCGAGCGTGATTATCGACTGGCGGTAAGTGAAGGCGAGAAGCAGGCGCTTGTTGACGCAGCCCAAAAACTCGACGCTCGCATGCGAGAGATTCGCGACCAAGGAAAAGTTCACGCAGCCGACCGTATCGCGATTATGGCTGCCCTTGAAGCGTCACTCGAAAGCGTGAAAATTAGTCAGCAATTACGCATTCAGGAGCAAGCACAAGAACAAGTAATACCAACGCAAGCACTCGACCAGGACGCCTTCCTCGACCAGGATGCCTTATTAGCTAGGATGAAAACACTCTCGCAGCAAATTGCTCAAGCTCTCGATTGATTCATCACCGTATCTTGCGGATACAATGACCCTGTCCTGCGGTGCCCGTTAAGGTCATAGATTCCTTGAACCAATGCTATATGCATCCAGGCTATGGAAGTTCGCGTGCTGCTGTTGTGATCGTCCTTCGTCGGATGAACCTGATGCGGCACCCTCTGT
>JALQWJ010000001.1 GCA_023258775.1 Burkholderiaceae bacterium
AGGAAAGCCTGCCGATGTGATGCAAGGTGAACTCATCGTTTATGACAGCCGCAAAGAGCGCTACGAGGTAAGCCGCTCAGGCTCCACCCCAAACCTTAGCCGGCAAGCAACAAATCCCTCAGGCCGCGTCCGGGTCGTGATTCAACCAAAACCTGAAAGCAAGCAACCCTAATGACTCTTTCGAGCGTCTTGCTGCAGGCTCAGGGCTTAAGCAAAAGCTATCGAAGGCGCAAGGTCGTCGACCAGGTCTCGCTCGAAGTTGCTTCGGGTGAGGTCGTGGGCCTACTGGGACCCAACGGGGCTGGAAAAACAACCTGTTTTTACATGCTCGTGGGGCTGATCGCGAGTGATGCAGGCCTCATAAGCCTGGAAGGTCAGCCCATCGGCCACCTTCCGATCCACCGACGAGCAAAGATGGGGCTTTCCTACTTGCCACAAGAAAATTCTGTTTTTCGACAGCTTACGGTTGAAGAAAACATTCTTGCAGTCTTGCAACTCAACGCGACAAGTTCACGCGAAGCACAGCGAGATCGGCTCGAACATTTACTTGGCGAATTGCAAATCGAACATATAAGACGGCAACCAGCCATCGCGCTTTCCGGGGGTGAGCGAAGGCGGGTTGAAATTGCCCGAGCCTTGGCAACATCGCCCCGTTTCGTACTGCTTGACGAACCCTTTGCAGGCGTTGATCCCATTGCGGTCATCGAAATTCAGCGCATTGTTTCATTCCTACGCGATCGAGGCATCGGTGTTTTGATTACTGATCATAACGTTCGAGAAACACTTGGTATTTGTGATCGTGCTTATATATTAAACGATGGGAGAGTCCTCGCAGACGGCAGACCACAAGCATTGATCGCCAATGAGCAGGTGAGAAAGGTCTATCTCGGTGAACATTTCAAGATGTAGATCATATAGAGAACGATCTATTCTCCGCTAATGAAACCTACGCTTCAGTTTCGAATCGCACAGCAACTCACGCTGACACCTCAACTACAGCAGGCAATTCGCATGCTGCAAATGTCATCGCTTGAACTCGCCCACGAAGTGGAACAAGCGCTTCGAGATAATCCATTTCTGGAACGCACAGATGAGAATCTCGATAGCCTCGGCTCGGGGGATTTTCAGTCTGCCGAAAACGTCCACGAGCCTGAGTCTTTGGGCGGTGCCCAGAACAAGGAGGCGCGGCACGAAAACCTTTCAATGTATCTTACGGCGACCGAACGAGGGCCTGACACTGATGAGCATCGATTTCTAGACGCTAAGCCTCATGCCCTGAACGAACAAGCGATCGATGGCTTGCAATCGCTGCCTTTTGAAACCACAGAAGGCTTTGCAAGCATTGGCGCAAGCGAGGATCTCAGGCAAGTCCAACATGCAGATGATGCCGGCCAGTTTTCAAACCATGAAAGCTCGCCAGCCGCCGATGACCCTAAGGCCTGGGAACAGGCTGCCTGGGACTTGCAAGCAAGAAACCGACATGAAGCAGATGACGAAGAGCGTCATCGCGATTGGCGTAGCACTGAAGATTTGTTGAGTGATCACTTAAAGCAGCAATTGCTCGCCTGTCATGTGACCGAACGCGACCGGGCACTGGTGCAATGGTTGATTGATGCGCTTGACGAAGACGGGATGTTGAGGGAATCGATTGCATCAATTCAGGAGAGCCTGCCACAAGAGGCTCAGGTTGACGGCGATGAACTGCTGGCTGCCCTCAAACTTTTGCAAAGTTTCGACCCTCCAGGGGTTGGCGCGCGCGATACGGTCGAATGCCTCAGCATTCAACTGCGTCAACGCGATGTAAACGAGACTCAAGTGCTAGCTCTGCGTCTGGTCAATGAGCATCTGGAAACGCTTGCCAAACACGATTTTGTTCGCCTACGTCGGCAGCTTGGATGTAGTGAGATTGCGCTACAACAGGCCCACCGCCTTGTTTTAAGCTTAAGCCCTCGCCCGGCTGCTGGCTTTAGGGGTGCCGAACCGCTTCCCTTTGTCGTGCCCGATGTGCTTGTGCGACAAGTCGGTCAAGGTTGGCAGGCATTTTTGATCCGTGGCTCACTACCGGAGATTCGCCTCAATGAGCATTATGTACGGCTACTGAGGCAAAATAAGTCTCCGAAAACTGATGCGCCAGGCTTGGGCGATCAGGTGCAGTCGGCACGATGGCTGGTGAAGAATCTCAAGCAACGTGGGCAAACCATCTTGCGGGTATCGCGTTTCATCGTTGAGCACCAGCAGCGCTTTTTTAGTGCTGGCGAAGTCGCTATGCGACCGCTTGCCATGCGTATGGTTGCCGAGGCGCTCGAATTGCACGAGTCAACCATCTCGAGGGTTACCAGTCAAAAATACATGCTTACCCCACGAGGGACTTTTGAGCTGAAATATTTTTTCACCGCACAAGTCGGCCAAGAATCCGCTGGCGATTCAGCACAATCGAGCACCGCGATTCGAGCTCGTGTCAAAGCGATAATCGGCCAGGAAATGCCCGATAAACCGCTCTCGGATGCACGGATTGCCGAGCTTTTGTCCAGCGAAGGCAGCCAGGTTGCCAGGCGCACCGTCGCAAAGTACCGCGAATCACTGAAGATTGCACCCGCATCACAGCGGCGCAAAAGACGAATCTGATGTATTGTTTTCAGACGGACATTCCTAAGCGCGGTTTTTTACCAAGGAGCTTTTATGAATCTGTCAATTCATGGACATCACGTTGAAGTTACGCCAGCCTTGCGCAGTTATCTCATGAGCAAACTTGAGCGTATCCATCGACATTTTGACCAGGTGGTTGATGCTGACGTTTTTATGTCCGTGGATAAGCTTGAACAGAAAATTGAAGTGAATTTGCACGTCAAAGGTAAGGAGCTCTTCGCTGAGTGTAAAAATGCGGATCTTTACGCTGCAATCGACCTCGTTGTGGATAAACTTGACCGGCAGGTTCTCAAGTACAAGGAGCAAAGGCATGCCCATCAGGCGATAAGCCTCGGGCGTCAATCAGCCATGCAATAGCATGAACAAGATCACACAGCTCATCCCCGAATCTAATCTGCTGCTCAACCTTGAGGCGAGCAGCAAAAAGCGACTCTTCGAACAAACTGGCTTGATGTTCGAAAACCACCACGGACTTGCAAGCAGTAAGGTCTTTGATTCCCTGTTCGCTCGCGAGCGACTTGGCTCAACCGGGCTCGGGGCTGGGGTAGCAATTCCTCATGGACGAATCAAGGGCCTCAAACAAGCGCTTGGCGCTTTCGTAAGACTTGCCAAGCCCTTGCCCTTTGATGCGCCCGATGGTCAACCGGTGAGCTTGGTCTTTTTTCTGTTGGTACCCGAACATGCCAATCAGGAACACTTGGAGCTATTGTCGGAACTGGCTGAAATGCTTTCGGATGAGCGTTTCAGAGCAGGTTTGAATCAAGCGCCTGATCGCGCCGAAGTTCACCGGATCATGCAGGGTTGGCAGCCTCAAGCTGCCTAATCCAGGGTTTTCGCCATCATGTCGGTGACCATTCAACAGTTGTTCACCGAGACTGCCGAATCCTTAGGGCTGGCATGGGTCGACGGCGAGTGCGGTGCAGGTCGTTGCTTTTTGGAAAGCCTCAGAGAACCCGCCGACATGGTGGGCTACCTGAATTTGATCCACCCAAACCGATTGCATGTGATCGGTTCAAACGAGGTTGCTTATTACGAACGGCTTGATGACAGCCGACGCGAAGCCTTTTTTGTCGAACTGCTCAAAGGCAGACCGCCCGCCATTGTGATGGCAGAGGGCTTGTCAGCGCCTGCAGAATTGCGTTCCCGCGCTCATGCCGATGATCTACCACTTTGGGTGTCGCCTTTGCCCGCCGCAAGAGTCATCGAGAGACTGCGCCAGCATCTCGGAAAAGCCATTGCCGAGCAAACCACCGTCCACGGGGTTTTGATGGATGTGCTTGGGCTTGGGGTGTTATTACAAGGCGAATCGGGCCTTGGCAAGAGCGAATTGGCCCTGGAGTTGATTAGCCGCGGCCATGGCCTGGTTGCCGACGATGTGGTGGAGCTAGCCCGAATCTCGCCAGTTCTGCTCGAGGGTAAGTGCCCAGCCTTGTTGCAGAATATGCTGGAAGTACGCGGCCTTGGACTTCTTGATATTAGAACGATTTTTGGTGAAGCCGCAGTGCGCCGCAAGATCCGCCTACGGCTAATTGTTCATCTGATGCGACGCAGCACCATGGAGCAGGAGTACGAGCGTTTACCCCTGCAGGCGATCACTCAAACGATATTAGGTATTGAAATTCCTAAGGTGGTCATTCCGGTGGCTGAAGGTCGAAATCTTGCCGTGCTTACTGAAGCTGCGGTGCGCTCGACGATCTTGCGATTGCGCGGCATCGATTCCATGCAGGCATTCTTTGAGCGGCAGCGCGCCTTGATGGAGCAAGAGGAGCAAGCAAACTCAGGCTCGCTCGGGCAACAGCAGGAGAACAACGCTCAGACAGGAGAGATCGCCGCTAGACTGAGCGCCCACCAGAGTCAAGGCGCTTTACCTCAAGAGGGCAGCGTTTAAACCATGCGTCTGATTTTGGTTACGGGACTATCTGGTTCTGGGAAATCGGTCGCCATCCGAGAGCTTGAGGACAATGGTTTTTTTTGTATCGATAACCTGCCTTCACGGTTTTTGCTCGAAGTCTGTCAGGCGCTGCAACTCGAAGGCCATCAACGGGTTGCAGTTGCGATCGATTCGAGAAGTCCATCGTCGCTGCCATCGCTGCGTCAGGTATTGAGAACACTTTCCAATATCGGTATGGAAACACAAACGATCTTTCTAGAGGCACGCGACCATGAACTGGTCCAACGATTTTCCGAAACAAGGCGCAGACATCCGCTTGCGCCAGGTGGCGATCAACTTGAAGCGCAGGGATTAAGGGAGGCGATCGCCAAGGAAAGATCAATGCTTGAGTCGGTCCGTCAGGGCGCTGCCACACTCGACTCAACCGGGGTTCATCCAAGACAATTGCGGCGCTGGATACGCGAGATCGCCGCAACCACTGCGCAAAGTATCACGCTTAGCCTTGAGTCTTTCGCGTTCAAGCATGGCGTGCCCGAACATGCCGATCTACTTTTTGATGCGCGATGTTTGCCCAACCCGCATTATGAAGATCATCTCCGCTTGCTTGATGGCCGCGACCTCGCCGTAGCGAACTATCTCGAAGCAAGCGAACAGGGACCGGCACTTGTCAGTTCGATCGAAGCCTGGTTACGGCGCTGGCTTCCCGAGTATGCGCAGGACCAACGCTCTTATCTGACGGTTGCCATCGGTTGTACCGGCGGGCAACATCGATCGGTATGGGCTGTGGAACAGCTTGGTCAAAGACTTGCAGATCTTGGTGCCATCGTTCGACACCGAGGGCTTGTTCATGACTAAATCATTTACAGTATGAATAACGTACCAATTTTTCCACTCAGTTATCCGCTTTTTGAGGAGGGTGTATTACCGCTTCAAATATTTGAGCAACGATATCTTGATTTGGTACGCGAGTGCACCCGCGAGGCCAAAGCCTTCGGTGTGTGCATGATTATTAAGGGCAAGGAAAGCGGTCAAGCAGCCGAACACGCTGAGGTTGGCACTCTTGCCTTGATTCGTGATTTTGATCAGACAGAAACAGGCCTGCTTTACATCCGTGCACTTGGTGATAAACGCTTTCGTGTTCGCAAGCGATGGGTGCAAACAAACGCCTTGATAAGAGCTGATATCGAACTCTTAGACGATTTCGATGATCTCGCAGTCCAACCCAAGGACGATCAGTTTGAGAAGGTCAGGCAATTGCTCGAGCAACTGCACCAACAACTCAAACAGCAACACCCAGATGCTTTTCATAAGGTTATTGAAACCCCCTTGCGTTATCAGGACAGACCTTGGGTAACCAATCGCCTAATTGAACTCATACAGGTTCATCCGACCCAAAAGCAGCAGTGGCTTGAGGAGGCGAGCTCACGTCGTTTCGTTTCTCTATTTAACTATTTAGATCAACAAGGAGCCTTTTAGTTGCTGGCTCCAATGAGTTGCCGCAAACATCGAGGAATCCCAAGGTTTAGGGCATCTTTGGGCTGAATCCAAAGAAATTGGTGATGCCCAACAAGAGGGTCCTCCACGCCATAAACCTGCGCCACGTCGCGGACTTGCAAATCCTCTTTTGATGTCACATCGCGATGCAAGCGAATATGAAGCAAGGGCGCATGAAGTCGAAAATGCGTAAAGCTTTGCGCCACATACGAATGCCAATCAAGCCGAGCATCTTGTTTTATGCTCGACTTTAGAACATTAAAAATAGGCCGCGCTATGGGCTGAGTGTCGAGGCGCTTCGTGTCGAGGCGCTGCGTGCAAGCTTGCTGCCAAAGCAAATGCATCGTCCTCATGATCGAAAGCTTGTCTATTAGGGCCTGATCGGGCTGTGGGTTCGCCATCAAGTGCCCAATCAGTGATTCTGGTAAGGATTCAATTGTTGGCAGACTCCACATGGAGGCCCAAATACCATGCTCGGGCCTGCGAATTAGCAATATGCTTTGTCCATCGCTAATCCACACCATCACCCAATAGCGAAGCGGCAATGACTTTTTCGGCTTGGCCAATGGGAGTGCGCGTTCTCTACCCTGGGATTTCGCTTTACAAACCGCCTGCAAGGGACACTGCTCGCAACGGGGCTGCCTTTGCAAGCAGCGGGTAGCCCCTAGATCCATCAAGCCTTGTGTATACGCAGGCATATCCTCGCTTTGCGGTAACAAGGACTCTGCCAAGGACCAAAATGCATGAAGCGCCTTGCTGCTTTGCGTGTCGAGCTCAAGCGCAAAGACACGAGCCAGAACGCGCTTGACATTGCCATCGAGAATGGCCGCTCGCCGCTGAAATGCAAAGGCAGCGATCGCTGCGGCGGTCGAGCGCCCAATGCCTGGAAGCTCGGCCAGTGCTTGCTCTTCACGGGGAAACTCGCCCTGGAAACGCGCAACAATTGTTTGGGCACAAGCATGCAAAAGCTTTGCTCGGCGGTAGTAACCCAAGCCGCTCCACAAAGCCAGTACATCATCCAAAGAGGCTTGCGCAAGACAATGGATATCAGGAAAGCGGGCGATGAAGACATCGTAGTAACGGGTGACCGTAGCGACCTGAGTTTGCTGCAGCATGATCTCGGACACCCAGATTCGATAGGGATCTTGAGTGTTTTGCCATGGCAGATCGTGACGACCTTCAAGACGCTGCCATCTCACGACTAAGGCTGCAAAGTCAGCCTTGGCGTCCGGCACTGTGGCCATCACCGTTGACAACGAAGGCATGCGAAGCTTGAACGCTGAGCTTGGATGAAGCGCTTGATGCTTTCACCGCAACGCTGACAAGCTTTGCCTTCACTTGCATAAACCGTGTAGCGATTTTGGAATTCACCGCTTTGCCCATGTGAACTCACAAAGTCGCGAAGCGTCGAGCCGCCCGCAGCAATTGCCTCGTCCAAAACCTCCACAATGCACTGGGCTAGCCGTTGATAGCGTCTCAGCGAGATTCGCCCTGCACTGCGCCTCGGATCGATACCGGCCCGAAACAAGGCTTCGCAGGCGTAGATGTTGCCAACACCCACTACTGGCTCACCACTTAAAAGCCATGGTTTGACAGCAAGCTTGCGCCTGCGACTGCTGCGAAACAGGTGCTCGCCAGAAAACGCCTCATCAAAAGGCTCAGGTCCGAGCCTTGCAAGCAGCGCTTGCGCTCGTCCGAGCGAATGGGCATTTGCTGCTGACGCTTTATGATTTACTTCGTCCCCTGCTGCTGACGCCTTATGGTTTACTCCGTCCCCATCGGTATTGAGTGCTGGCGCTGTGTCACGCTCACTGAGCCACAAGACCGAACCAAAGCGCCTTGGGTCGTTGAATCTCAAGGACTGCCCGCCTTCAAACTCCCATTGCACATGATCGTGCTTTTGCAAGGGAGCCGTCGCCGCAATCAGTTGCACGGTTCCAGACATCCCAAGGTGAACAAGCATTGTCCCGCTTGTGAAACGAAAAAGCAGGTATTTCGACCGTCGCGAAACCTCAAGCAGCGCTTTTCCCTGGCAAGCTTGTGCTAAGTGTTCGCTGACCGGCCAGCGTAGCGAGGCGTTAAAGACCTGCATGCGTTCAAGCCTGCGTCCTTTCAACGCGGGGTTCAAGCCGCGACGAAGAACTTCAACTTCGGGTAACTCAGGCATGGACCTTTATCCTCAATAAGCGCGTGAATTCGATGGCAAAGAAAACCAAACCATGTGCCAAAACAAAAGGTCTGCGAAAAGCGTTTGTTGAGTTCGTCTTACCGATGTCATCAACACAGTTTCGCGAATCCCGTTAGCATAGCGAAATGACCTTCAAGCAAACGGCCAAGATGCGGGACAAAACGCGGGACAAAACGCGGCATGCTTTCATAGCGCTGCTTTTAAGCCTTTGGGCGGCTTTTGCACCGCCTCGCGCCTGGTCTGAGCAAGAGGCGAGCGATCCCGGCGATGCAATTGAGGCAGCCGCGCTCGCCGCTGCTGATCAGTCCGAGACCAAACCCGGCGTTGAACTTAGCCCCGCTGTCGTCTTTCAAGTTCTTGCAGCAGAAATCGCAGCGCAGCGCGGTCAACTCGGTACGGCATCACAAACCCTGATCGAACTGGCAAAGACCACCGGCGATTCGCGACTTGCACGGCGGGCGACCGAACTTTCACTGCGCGAACGTGTTTTTGCGCGCGCGCTGGCTTCCGCTGAGCTTTGGCGCGATCTGGCGCCTAGCTCGACACAGGCAAAGCTTGTGCTTGAAAATCTTTATTTGGCAGCCTCTCGTTTTGACAAGGCTGGCGATTTGATTGGCAGACGCCTTGAAGCTGCAAAAACCACCCAGGAACGCGCAGCCATTTGGATAAATTTGCGGCAATTATTATTGCGTACTGGTCGTCCAGAATCCGCGATCGGACTTGTGGAGTCGCTTCAACAAAGTGATCGGGACTCACTTGGCGAAGCTCAGGCTAGCCTTGCCCTGCTTCAGGTTCAAGCAGGTGACAAACAAAGTGTGAATTCGATTGCCAAGCTACTCAACCAAAAGCTCAACCCAAACACACGCCTCGAACTTGCCCAGGCCGCCATGCAGCTAAAGCGGCTTGATTTAGCGCAGGCCCCTCTTGAGGAGCTTTCGCAAAAGGGCAAAGAACCTGCCCTGCAATCGCAGGCATTGTTGTTACTTGCACAACTGATGCGTGAAAGTGCAAGGGCTGACGAAGGATTTCGCCTGCTCGATCAAGGGCTACAACAAGACCCACAGCGCGTTGAATTGCTCTATGACCACGCCATGGCGGCAGAGCGACTCAATAAGCTAGATATCGCCGAGCAAAGCCTACGGCGCCTGATCGCGGTTCGCCCGCGCCATGCCCATGCCTACAACGCGCTTGGCTATTCCCTTGCTGATCGCAATATCAGACTTGAGGAAGCGCAGGCTTACATCGAAAAAGCGCTCGAACTTGCACCCGAAGACCCGCACATCATCGACAGCATGGGGTGGGTTCGCTACAGGCGGGGTGATTTAGCAGGCGCTCTAATGTACTTGCAAAAGGCCTATCAATTGCAGGCCGATCCCGAGATCGCGATCCACTTGGGTGAAGTGCTCTGGAAACTTGACCGGAAAGACGAAGCGATCGCCCTGTGGCGCCAAGCTCAAAAGACTGAACCTGCCAATCAGCTTTTGCGTGACACGCTCAACCGTCTGGCGGTCACGCTGTAAAGCAAGCCGTGATTCCCGGCTGGTTCGCGAAACGTATGATGCGCGCACAAGGCAAGCGGGCTCTTTCGCTTTGGCCTAAGCCTCTGGTCGCTTTAATTGCTTACAGCGTCTTTTTTTTCTTGAGTGCTGCTGGCGCAAGTACCGAGAGCACAAATGCCCGCAATTCCCCCAATCGATTTGAAGCAAGTGGCCGTTTTGGTCTTCGTTTGGAGCAGGCCGAGCGGGTTTTGCATTTGCAAGGACTATTCGAGGTCAAGACCGATCATCAATTGGCGCAAGTCGAACTTTTCGATCCTGCTGGTCAAAGGCTTTTATTATGGAAGCAGGATGCTGGTGGCGAGGCTTTGATCGAAACAGCCCGCGATGGGCCAAGCAGCGCCTTATTCGTGCAGCAATGGCTGCAAAAACAAGGCGTGAAGATAGATATCGACCAACTCGACGCTTGGCGTTGGCGCCGATGGCTTGAGCTGGCCGAGGGGCGTTTCAGCCAAGGTGGCTTCGTCATCGAACGCAGTCCAAAGAAGCTTGTGATTGAGCAGGCGCAGGGCAGCAAGTTGCGCTTGATCATCGTACCGTCTGAAAAGCCTTGAGCGAAACAATCTTGGTACCGTCAACGTCTGGGCCAATACTTCGCGAAGCAGCGCCAGCCAAGCTGAATTTGCATTTGCATGTCTTGGGGCGGCGCGATGATGGCTACCACGAACTCGATACCAGCTTTGCCTTAATCAATTGGTACGATGAGGTTGAACTTGGCCTGCGTGATGATGGACAGATTCACCGACTCGAAGATCAAGTGGGAATCGAGGCCTCGAAAGACTTGGCCGTACGTGCCGCGTTTTGCATGAAGCTTGCCTGTGAAGCGCAAGGAAAGCCTTGTCCTGGCGTAAATATACGTGTGCTCAAACGAATTCCGCAGGGCGCAGGCCTTGGGGGCGGCAGCAGCAACGCAGCAAGCGTACTTCGCCTACTCAATCAGCTCTGGGGTCTGCATTTGAACGCGATGCAATTGAGTGGCATGGCAGTGTCGCTTGGGGCTGATGTTCCCGTCTTTATTCGTCGACAAAATGCGCTGGGTGGAGGCGTTGGCGAGAGCTTGCGCACACTCGAGCTGCCGATCGCCCACTTCGTGGTCATCATGCCTCCGATTGCAGTCTCAACAGCAAGCGTTTTTGCTGACCCGAAATTGACACGTGCTTCGAAAGCACTCAAAATCTCGGATTGTCCAGATTGGTCCGATTTCATGCAGGGGCAAAATGACCTGCAAGCAGTTGTAGTCGCGCAAAATCGACCGGTTGAATTGGCGCTCAACTGTTTACAGGAACAAGCGCTGAAATTCGGTATTCCGTCTGGCTGGCCGAGGATGTCGGGCTCCGGT
The DNA here is from genome assembly GCA_023258775.1 of Burkholderiaceae bacterium. GTDB lineage: Bacteria > Pseudomonadota > Gammaproteobacteria > Burkholderiales > Burkholderiaceae_E > UBA3064. The sequence continues at coordinate 11,115 of JALQWJ010000001.1, forward strand.
GCAGCGGTGTTCTGCATGGTTCGTGATGCGCTTGAAGGTTCACAGCTTGAGGCCGCAGTGAAATCGAGCCTAGCCGATGAGTCCTGGCTGGTTAAGCTTGTGTCAACTGACTTAGGTAGTGAGCAGCAAGGCTAAGGCCAGCAGATTGGGGCAGTAACTTAGATGGATGTAGGTTAGAAGGGTTTAGGGTATAAGGCGTTTTGGTTGTACCGGTGGGGAGTCGCCAAGTTGGTTAAGGCACCGGATTTTGATTCCGGCATTCGAGGGTTCGAATCCTTCCTCCCCAGCCAACACTGCCGCGGCTGATGTCGCAGCCTTAGGCAACAGATCGCAGGCTGATGGTTTAGCTTCGATCAAACAAGCGTCTTCACGCACCGTGAAGCACTTGGTCTCTAGCATAGGTTTGCGGCATGACTTCCATGGCTCATCATCGCGATTCGGTTGCCCCAGAAGGGCTCACCATTTTCACTGGCAACGCAGTCCCTAAGCTGGCAGCAGATGTTGCCGCGCACTTACGAGTGCCTTTGGGGCGTGCAACCGTCGGACGGTTTTCCGACGGTGAAGTGATGGTTGAAATCCTCGAAAACGTTCGAGGGCGAGATTGTTTTGTGCTCCAGTCGACTTGTTCGCCGACCAATGACCATTTGATGGAATTGTTGATCATGGTCGATGCCCTTAAGCGGGCCTCGGCAGGGCGGATAACCGCAGCCGTTCCCTATTTTGGCTATGCCAGACAAGATCGCCGAGTTCGCTCCACCCGGGTGGCGATCAGCGCCAAGGTCGTTGCCAATATGCTTCAGGTAGCGGGTGTAGACCGGGTACTCACCATGGATCTGCATGCGGACCAGATTCAAGGCTTTTTCGATATCCCAGTCGATAATATTTACGCAGCACCTGTACTGCTTGCCGATGTTCACAAGCAAAAATTTGATGATTTATTGGTTGTTTCACCCGACGTCGGCGGGGTTGTACGCGCGAGGGCGATGGCAAAACGGCTTGACTGTGAACTTGCCATTATCGACAAACGACGACCCAAGGCCAATGTGACTGAGGTCATGAATATTATTGGCGACGTCCGGGGGCGCACCTGCGTGATCATGGATGACATTGTTGACACGGCTAACACGTTGGTGAAGGCTGCCAGCGCCCTTAAGGAACATGGCGCAGCAAAGGTTCTCGCGTACTGCACACATCCTGTGCTGTCGGGCGGGGCTGTGCGTCGAGTTGCCGATTCCGAACTTGACGGCCTGGTTGTCACGGATACGATTCCTTTGCCTCGCGACGGTATTGCTTGCGAGAAAATTAGGATTCTCACCTCAGCCCAATTACTGGCCGAAACGATTTTGCGTATTAACAGGTCTGACTCAGTCTCTTCGCTTTTCGTCGACTGAGCCAAAACCTCTCAACACGGCAGCATTCGATCTGGTCGCGGATCGGTTGATGCCCCAAACGACTCTTTTTAAAGGGTTGTGGCAGTGCTAAATCAGCGATTAGCCCTTTTGAAGGCATTGCTGCTTTGTCCTGGTGTCTTAGCGCCTGCAAGCGTTTTGCTGCAGGTTTTTGATGGTAGATCGCTGTTTGCTCGGTGGGTTTGATCGACATAACCCACTGCTCATAATGGCTTAAGAAGGGAAAATCATGAAAGTAGTTGCAACAAGTCGTTCAGCGCAAGGGTCGAGTGCGAGCCGCCGCCTGCGCCGTGCAGGCAAGGTTCCCGGAATCATTTACGGTTCACCGGGAAACCCCACCGCGATTGAAGTTGAGCATAACCCGCTCTTCCATGCGCTCAGAGTAGAAGCTTTCCACGCGTCGATTCTCGATATGGAACTTGATGGACAAAGCCAACAAGTCTTACTACGGGATGTTCAATGGCACCCCTATAAGCAGCAGGTCTTGCATATCGATTTTGAACGTGTGGCCCCAGATCGCAAGATTCACATGAAGGTGCCATTGCACTTTGTTAACCAGGAAAATTCGCCCGCAGTTAAGCTTTCTGCAGGCATCGTAGGCCATGTTCTTAATGAAGTTGAGATTTCCTGTCTCCCAGCCCAACTGCCCGAATTCATCAAGGTCGATCTCGGACAACTCGAGGCAGGAAAGTCCTTGCATGTGCGCGACATTCATTTTCCCGAAGGTGTCACGCCCGTTTTGCGGGCCAAGGAAAATCCGGTATTGGTCACAGTAACCCTGCCGATTGCTGAAGAGATTGCACCTGCCGAAACCGCAGCTAAGCCTGCGGCAAAAGGAAAGGGCAAGAAATAATTCAGCTGCAGGCCGGGGGGCTAGTCCAAGTAAAGGCACAACCTCATTCAAACCGTCGATAAGAAAGCTGCGATCAGGCTCGTCGTTGGGCTCGGCAACCCCGGCTCGGAACACGAGTCTGATCGTCATAACGCCGGCTTTTGGTGCCTTGATCGACTGCTTCCTAAGCTTGACCCATCAGCAACCTTTAGCAACGAGGCGAAATTTTTTGCTTCAATCGCGAGCTGTCGATTCGAGGGAAGGCTGATTCATCTGATTAAACCAACAACATGGATGAATCGCTCGGGCCAGTCGGTCGTGGCTGTTTGCAGCTTTTATAAAATTCTGCCCCAAGAAATTCTCGTTGTCCATGACGAGCTTGATCTGCTGCCCGGCATTGCAAGAATGAAGTTTGGCGGCGGCTCGGCAGGACATAATGGACTCAAAGACATCAGCGAGCGTCTGGCACAACAGGATTACTGGCGGCTTCGAATCGGCATCGGTCACCCTCGAAGCCTGAATCTTGCGCAAGCGGTTGGCGATTTTGTCTTACATCGCCCAGCGCCCGCGCAGTTCAATTTAATCGACAGCGCCATGCAATCGATACTGCCCCAAATGAGCTCTTTTTTGTTTGGTGAACGCGAAAGCGCCATTGCAATCATGCATCGTGCTACAAGCGTCCCGAGGGAGAACACGAAGCATGGTTTATGACTATCTGATCGAAAATGTTTGGCTTCACGACGGCCTTGGGTCACCCGCCCAACATGCCGATCTTGCAATCCAGGCAGGCAGAATTGCTGAGATTCGCTATTACGGAGAAAGCTTAGATGCCGAGGATCGAGGGCTCAGTCCCGATAAGCTAGGCATAGCCTCAAGACAACAGCATCTGGGCTCGACGCGACAAGCTTTGACGGGTGCGCATCGTTCGCTTGGCATGCGCGGCAAAGCGCGGGTCAAAGGTGAGGGCATGCATCTTGCGCCGGGCTTTATCGATGTTCACACCCACGACGACGCCGCACTCTTGATGCAGGCTTCGATGGACTTCAAAGTCTCACAAGGTGTGACCACGGTGATCACCGGTAACTGTGGCGTGAGCATTGCACCGCTTCCAGAGGGTGAACTGCCAATGCCCCTAGGTCTTGTCGCTGGCGGCGATAAGCCACGGTTTCGTAACTTCAAGGACTATGTTGACGCGCTCAAGGACAGCCCTGCGGCAACCCATGCCCTCATGCTCATCGGACATTCGGCCTTACGCGCTTGCACCATGGACCGACTCGACCGCGAAGCGAGTCCGTCAGAAATCCTCGCCATGCAGCAACTACTTCAGGCCTGCCTTGCCGACGGTGCGGCAGGAGCATCCACAGGTAGCTTTTATCCCACTGCCTCAAAAGCAAGTCAGCATGAGATTTCGCAGGTTTTGCGTCCTTTGTGCCAATGCGGCGGGATTTTCACCACTCATATGCGTAACGAAGCCGAAGGCTTGATGGCTTCCATTGAAGAGACGATTGAAATCGGTAAAACCCTTGGCGTCCGTACCATCATCTCGCATCACAAGTGTGCAGGCCCTTTAGCCCATGGCCAATCGGGACAAAGCCTTGCTCGCATCGAGGCAGCTGCGCAGTCGCTTGAACTGGGCTTTGATGTGTATCCCTACGAAGCCTCCTCAACCATGCTGCTCGCAGACCGGGCAAAACTTTCGCGCAAAACCATCATTACCGCTTGCCCAAGGTTTCCGCAGTACGAAGGACGTGATTTTGATCAGCTTTGCATCGAGCTAAAGCGTTCTGCAACAGACTGCGCCGACTATCTCGGACCGAGCGGTGCGGTGTATTTCACCATGGATGAGGCCGACGTTGACCGTATTGTCAGCCACCCCCAATCGATGATTGGATCCGATGGCATTCCCTTGCAAGGCAAACCTCATCCGCGTCTGTGGGGCACATTCCCTCGTGTGCTCGCACGCTACGTGCGGGAGAAGAATCTTCTTTCCCTGCCCCAGGCCATTCGCAAAATGACTGCACTTTCGGCAGCGCATTTCGGACTTGATCGTGGGCCGCTCCAACGCGGCAGGATTTGCCTTGACGCTGCAGCAGATTTGGTGCTTTTCGATCCGCAGCAAGTGCTCGACCTTGCCGACTACGAACGGCCTGAGCAGCCCAGTGTGGGCATTGAAGCAACCTGGGTAGCGGGTCAGCGCGTCTATACCGGCGCTCGATTAGCCGATGCAGAAGCATCACAGGCAGGATGCAGCACGGCAAGACCGGGCCAGTTACTGACCGGGCGTTAAGCTTCGAAGTCCGCTAACTCGCGTTGGATAGGTCACTTTTCGGACGATTCGCAACACCTGAGATTACATGCCCGGCAGGAGCAACCCTAGCGGCGGACTCGCAATGGCCTGTTTGATCATCAAAAAAGAAATCTGGTTCAAAGGCCTTTAAAAAACCTCCCTTATCCAGACCGCCTAGAAACATCGCCTCGTCAACCTCAACCCCCCAATCAAGCAAGGTACGAATGGCGCGTTCATGGGCGGGGGCACTACGTGCTGTCACAAGCGCTGTTCGTACCCGCATGGCGGTAGGCCCTTGTTCTTGTAATCGATGCAATGCCTCCAAGAGAGGTTTAAAAGGACCCCCTGGAAGCGGACGTGCTGCATGTTCACGTTCATGCGCCTGAAAGGCCCCCAAGCCTTCTCGCTGAAAAAGTTGCTCGCTTTCATCGGAAAACAAGACAGCATCGCCGTCAAAGGCAATCCGTAATTCATCAGGATGTGCCACCGATGCTTGCATTGAACTCGGGAAAACCCGCGCCGCCGGAAAACCAGCCTCTAAAGCCTCTCGCACATCTTGCTCATTGGCCGACAAGAAGAGATTGGCCTTTAAGGGCTCAAGGTAAGGCCATGGCCTTCGCCCTCTTGTAAACACCCCACGCTCAAGACGCAAGGCCATTTGCTGAGCCGATCTGAACACGCGCATGCCCGAGACCGGATCATTGCGCGAGACCACCACCACTTCAACTCGCCTTTGCGAATCAGGGCTGTTTTCTGGGTCAAAAGCAAGCAGCTTTCTTACCAGCGCAAAGGCAATCCCAGGTTTGGCTGCCTGATCCAGGCGCTCGCGTTGAAGCGCGCGATAAGCGCGATCATCGCTTTGCTCAAAGACGCGATTTTCCTCTTCAAAGTCAAAAACAGCCCTTGAAGAAATAGCAACCACTAACTTGTTGTCTAAGCTGACCATGATGAACGACTATACTTCAGCGGCTCAATTCATGGATTTTTTTCGATAAGAAAGCAGGCTTTATGGCTCTTCAATGTGGCATTGTTGGACTTCCAAACGTGGGTAAGTCCACGCTATTTAATGCGCTAACCAAGGCGGGTATCGCCGCGGAAAACTACCCCTTTTGCACGATCGAGCCCAATGTCGGCATCGTCGAAGTGCCTGATGATCGCCTGCAAGCACTCGCATCGATCGTGAAACCCGAGCGGGTTTTGTCTGCTACCGTCGAGTTTGTTGACATCGCGGGCCTGGTTGCTGGCGCAAGCAAAGGTGAAGGTCTAGGCAATCAGTTTCTTGCCAATATTCGGGAAACCGATGCAGTCGTCCATGTTGTGCGCTGTTTTGAAGACAGCAATGTTGTCCATGTTTCGGGACGGGTTGATCCCTTATCTGACATCGAAGTCATCAATACCGAGCTCGCACTTGCGGACATGGCAACTGTTGACAAGGCTTTGGCGCGTTATGCCAAAGTGGCCCGCTCGGGGGGCGACAAAGAAGCCATGCGTCTTGTTGAGGTTTTGGAGAAAGTCCTCCCGGTACTCAACGAGGCCAAACCGGTGCGCTCGATCGATCTTTACGAGGAAGAAAAAGCGTTGCTTAGGCCGCTTTGTTTAATTACGGCAAAGCCAACCATGTATGTGGCCAACGTACGCGACGATGGATTTAAAAATAACCCGCACTTGGAACAGGTGATTTCATTAGCGCAGTCAGAAGGCTCGACGGTGGTGCCGATTTGTGCGTCTATCGAAGCTGAAATCGCAGACATGAGCAACGAGGATAAAACCGTGTTCCTGGCCGACATGGGTATGACCGAGCCTGGACTGAATCGGGTCATTCGTGCAGCTTTCAACCTGCTGGGCTTACAAACTTACTTCACCGCAGGCGTTAAAGAGGTTCGCGCCTGGACCATCCGAAAAGGTTATACCGCCCCGCAAGCCGCAGGCGTGATTCACACAGACTTTGAACGCGGCTTTATCCGAGCAGAAACCATTGCCTATGCTGATTTCATTCAATACAAAGGCGAAAACGGTGCAAAAGAGGCTGGGAAAATGCGTTTAGAGGGCAAGGACTACCCGGTCAAAGACGGGGATGTCATGCACTTTAGATTCAACGTCTAACGCAGGCGGTTTAATGTCGAACTACTTTAATGTCGAACTACTTATCAAGCCTTATCGTCAATCTGCTCGAGTTCCTCGTCCTGAGCCTGTGCCTGCGCTAATTGCAACTGCTCAAGTGCGGAGGTAGTCGCAACCGCGGGCGTGCCTGTGGCGTGCTTGGCGGCTTCTGCTTTTGCGCCCTCTTTGCGGAGCGCTTCTTCGCGTTTGGCCACATCTTCACGCGAAGGTTTCTTCTGATAACCAACGGCTTTAAGGCCAGCGTCGATGGCCTCACCCGAAGCCTCAGCAATAAATCCGACCGATACAACTACGAGTCCAATAACCAAAATGCCGCCCGCCCACTCGAGTGGATTGAATGCGGCTTCTGAAGCAAAAGCTAAACCTGGTGTGAGCAAAACACCAAGCCTGGCAAATAATTTGCCGTGCTTAAGATAAAAATATTTCATGATTTAGATCGGAAATTAGCAGATCAAATCGTATTTTTATAAAACCTTAGTCTGATGCTCAAGCATTGGTTGCGACAAACCAACGGCGTTTTAACCCATGTTCACAAGCTTTAGGACTCGTTAAATCCACTTAATCGTTGAAGCAATCGATTTTGTGATTCGCTTTGCGAACCGCGAATCAATGAGGATCCCTTAGGCCAATGAGGTTCTTCGTTCCGGTCATAATTACCTTGTGCATCCATTTCCCAAGCGCTGGGATTCTTGTCTGAATGCACAAGCAAACCCTCTTCGATGACGCGCTTTTTTGCCTTGGCATCAAGAACGGGAAAGGCGATTTCGACACGTCGCCGTAAATTTCTTTGCATCCAGTCCGCAGACGATAGCCATACCTCTTCATGACCCTGATTATGAAAGTAATAAATCCTACTATGTTCTAAAAATCTCCCTATAACCGACCATACTCGAATGTTTTCCGAAAGCCCCTTGACGCCAGGCCTCAACGCGCAGACCCCCCGAATGATTAATGCCACTTCAACGCCAGCCTGACTCGCCGCATAAAGCGCCTCAATAACTTCTGGGTCGATCAAAGCATTGAGCTTTGCGCGAATCAAACCGCGCTTGCCCTCTTTCACATGCTTAATTTCTCGTGCAATCGATTCAAGCACCATGGGCATCAGGGTGAAGGGCGCCTGCGCCAAATGCCTTAAATTCTCCGCTTGACCCAGACCGGTAAGTCTTCGAAACACTTCATGCACATCGGCGCATATGCCTGGATGCGCAGTGAGAAGTCCGAAATCCTCGTAAACTTTGGCCGTTCTTGGGTGGTAGTTGCCTGTACCGAGATGAACATAGCGAACAAGTCTTCGACCCTCTCGACGGATGACCATGGCCATCTTGGCATGCGTCTTATGGCCAACCACACCATAAACAACGTGCGCACCCACTGCCTCAAGACGCGAAGCCCATTGCATATTGGTTTCTTCGTCAAAACGGGCCATTAACTCAAGCACTACGGTTACTTCTTTGCCTCGACGTGCTGCTTCAATCAGCGAGGCCATTAGAACCGAATCTGCCCCCGTTCGATAAACCGTTTGCTTGATCGCCACAACATGCGGATCGGTTGCAGCACTGCTCAAAAAACGCTGAACGGGTTCGAAGCTTTCATAAGGATGATGCAAGAGGACATCGCCCTCAAGGATCGAGTCAAACAGTTGATTGCGACTTGCAGAAATGGCTTTGGACCAGGCTGGCATAAATGATCCAAATTTCAGATCTGACCGATCGACGAGTTCGATGACTTGTTGTAATCGGACTAGATTCACCGGGCCTTCCACCGGATAAAGGTCTTCGAGTGTTAGCTTGAATTCTTCGCGCAAACGCTGCTTTAAAGGTTCAGGACAAGCCGCAGAAACCTCGATGCGCACCGCATCACCGAAGTGGCGTTGCACAAGTTCATCCTGCAGTGCAGCTTTCAGATCGGTGACTTCCTCATCGTCGACATAAAGATCACTATTTCGCGTGACCCGAAACTGGTGGGAGCTAACTACCTTCAGACCCGGGAAAAGCCGATGCATAAAGCCTTGTACCACCGAGGTAAGCAGCATCAGGCCATGAGGGTGGCCAGAGATCTCTTTAGGGACCGATAACACCCGAGGTAGAGCTCTTGGCGCTTGAACAATCGCAATGTGGACATCACGACCAAAAGCATCTCGGCCGTCTAAATCGACCACAAAGTTCAAAGACTTATTGAGCACTCGCGGAAACGGATGCACTGGGTCGAGCGCGATCGGGGTGAGCAGTGGTTCAACTTCGCTATGGAAGAATTGTTCGGCCCATTCCCGTTGGGCCGGGCTCCACTCTTCGCTCAGATGGATCACAACACCTTGCTCACGCAATTTTGGCAATAGCTCGCGGTTTAAAAGTCCGTATTGCCGGCGCACCAAGCTACGCGCCCTTAGCTGAACCGCATCAAGGGTTTGCAAGGTTTCTAAGCTCGCGCTCGGGCTATCGGCAAGTTGCTTGAGTTCGGCAACACGAATCTCGAAAAATTCGTCAAGATTGTTTGAAACAATCGTGAGATAGCGTAAGCGCTCGAGCAAAGGAACTTGTGGATCCTCGGCTTGGGCTAATACTCTTTCATTGAACGCGAGAAGCGATAACTCACGGTTCACAAAGGGATCGCGGCGCGCGCTGATGTTTTGTTGCAGCTTCGATTTGCCCTTATGGCCAGCACCCGCTAGCCTTGCGCCTGTTGTACTCGCGGCTTTTCGCCTAACGGTGATCGGCTTTGCTGCCGAAGCGCCACTGTCCTGACTATCCATGCCTGCTCACTCCTCGCTGATTCAATCACCCTCTGAATTATTGGCTGCCGTTGATCTGGGCTCCAATAGCTTTAGATTGCTCATCGGTAGAGTAAGGCAATCGAGCCTTGGTGCGCAGATTCTCCCTCTGGATATTTTGAAAGAGACTGTGCGGCTTGCTGCGGGTCTGCAAGCCGATGGCAATCTTGACGCGGCCTCTCAGCAGCGAGCATTGCTTGCACTGCATCGCTTTGCCGAACGGCTTCGCTCGTTTGGCCCCAATCGGGTGCGGGTGGTGGCAACCAATACTTTACGAGTCGCTGCTAACGCGAAACATTTTTTGATCGGCGCCGAGGCAGCGCTCGGTTTTCCGATTGAAGTGATTTCGGGGGTGGAAGAGGCAAGGCTTATTTATGAGGGCGCGGCACACGATCTGCCGCGCGATGGTCAGCAACGACTTGTTGTTGACATCGGCGGAGGATCGACCGAGTGTATTTTGGGCAAAGACTATCTGCCCGAGTCACTTGAATCCTGCTACGTGGGCTGCGTTTCCTTAAGTAGACGCTTTTTCCCCGATGGTGAAGTCAACAAGCTCTCGATGGAAGACGCCATCGACTTTGCAAGAACAAGCCTTGGCGCAGTTGGCACACAGTACCGCCGCAAGGGCTGGCGCTATGCTGTGGGAACCTCAGGAACTGCCAAAGCACTGACACAAATCGCCCAAATGCAATTTCAGCGTGACCTGCTCGATCGCAACAGTCTTCATGACTTGCAGCGCCGTTTAGTCAAAGCAGGTCACCCCGACCGGCTCGAGGTGAAAGGCATGAGGGCTGATCGCAGGCCGGTGATTGCCGGCGGTATCGCGGTGATGCGAGCAGTCTTTGACGAGTTCGACCTTGCCTCAATGCGCTACTGCCCGGCAGCGCTTCGCGAAGGTGTGCTCTACGACTTGCTCGGTCGGAGCTCCGGTCAGGACATGCGCGCGGTGACGGTCGACGCTTTGCAATTACGTTACGGCGTTGATCGTGAGCATGCAGAGCGGGTTGCTGAAACAGCCATGGCCTTGTTTGATCAGATTGCCCGCGGTGTTCAGGAGGAACTCCATGCTCAACGCATGCTCTTGGGCTGGGCGGCGAGACTGGCTGAGGTGGGCTTTTCAATTGCTCAGGCTGACTACCACAAGCATTCGGGCTATATCCTGCTTCACGCTGAAATGCCCGGATTTTCACTGAGCGAAAAAAATCGGCTTGCCAATCTTGCGCTTGGCCAGTCAGGCTCCTTACGAAAGCTACAAGGCCTGCTGTCGCAAGAGCGCGAATGGTTGATGGTGCTTTGCCTGCGCTTATCGGTGATTTTGCATCGGCGTCGCGATCGCCAAGAGGTCTTGCTGCCCGCGCTTTTTGCAAGAAAACGGCAGGTACGTATCGAGTTATCCAGACGTTGGCTCGAACAACATCCTTTAAGTCATGCCAGCTTGCGCGCCGAGGTTGATAACTGGCGTGGTGCGCAAATTTTCGAATCCATCGAATTGAGTCCGATCTGAGGCGAAGTCAGATCTTGTGTTGTAAGCTGATGAATCTCGCCATGAGCACCGGTTCAGTCTCAATGCGATCGGGATCTACCGGAATACAGCTCACCGGGCACAACACCTGACACTGTGGTTCATCAAAATGCCCGACGCATTCGGTGCAGCGATCGGGGTCAATCTCGTAGATTTCATCGCCCATTGAAATCGCCTGGTTCGGACAGGCGGGTTCGCACACATCACAGTTGATGCACTCGTCGGTGATTTTGAGGGCCATGATGTTAGGACGAAGGCTTTGCTTGAGATTTCAACGCAGCCTCCCGCTTTTCCTTTACCCAGGGCACAACTGCTTGCGGCACAAAAGGCTCAAAGGGCCCCCCCATCTTGGCAATTTCTCGTACGAGACTTCCTGAGACATGAGCGAGATCGTCTGCTGGCAGCAGGAAAATTGTCTCCATCCCGGGAAGCATCTTTCGGTTCATGCCTGCCATTGGCACCTCATAGTCAAAATCTGTCAGTGAACGTACGCCACGAATCACCACGCTCGCTTGTGCTTTTCGCATGGTGTCCACAAGCAAGCCTTCAAAAGCCAGGATGCGAACTTTTGGCTCGTCTTGAAAAACCGCTTGAGCAATCGACATTCTTTCTTGAAGATCAAACCAGGTTGATTTCGAGCGGCTAATGGCCACTGCAAGGATCAGTTGATCGAAAAGCAAGCAAGCTCTTCGAACCAAATCCTCATGGCCGCGGGTAATCGGATCAAACGTACCAGGGTAAATCGCTATGGTCATAACATCGCTACTCATTGCATGGCATCGCTTTGATCGACGCCTTGTTGGTTTCGTTGCAGTAAATGGTAATGCACTGAACCAGCCTTCGCTTGCCGAAGCACGACAAAAGCATGCTCGAGCAGACTTCGTGTTGACTCATTGGCTAAGCCTAGAAGCTGCGTCCAACTGTGCGGGCTCTCAACATAGAGGAGTCCTGTTTTCGACAGTAAAGATATGGCTAAGCCTGCCGCGGGGAGATGCAAGGCCAAGGCAAAGGGTGGGTCAAGCAAAATGAGATCAAAGGGCTGATTAAGCTGGCCAAGTTTTTTCATAGCCTGCATCGTGTCGCCCCGCATTAGGCGCAAATTGCCAGCGTTGAAGCTGGCGATCTGTCTGGCAATCGCCTGACATGCCAAGGGGTGGTGTTCGATGAACAAAACCTCGCTCGCACCACGTGAGCCAGCCTCAAAGCCCAGTGCTCCGGTACCAGCAAATGCATCAAGCACCCGCATCCCGCTTAAGTCCTGGCCCTGACCAGCCCAAAGATGTTCAAGCCAGTCAAAAAGCGTTTGTCGCACCCGATCCGGGGTTGGCCTCAAACCTTCGAGCGCGGTAATTTCCACGCGCCTTGAGCGCCACCGGCCACCGATAATGCGTAAATTCGAAGGCTTGAGAGGCTTTTGCCGATCGCTTGGCTTGGTCACCGCTTTCCCTCATCCTTGTCGCAATGTGTCATCATCGAGACTATGCACGAGGGCAGCCCAAGCCCACGTTTTAGCCATGCGCCCCGAGCGCAGCGCCTTGTCCCCTTCATGCGGGTGCACCAGCAATGTTTGGATTTTTTCGTCGACTAAAGTCTGTTTTCACGCCGTCCCCAAGCGCTGAGGGTGCGCCAACGCAAGCACCCGATGCAGCAGTTCCCGAAACTTCAACCCAGCCCTCGGCAAAAACGACTACCACCCAAAGCCTCTCAACTGAGGCAACGGTTCCCAAGGCCGAGGCTGAGGCAGCGCCGGCGAGCCCTAAAGACCTTGAACCGTCAACGAGCATGCTGCCAGCGCAGGCATTGCATGATGATACCCAAGCTTTCGTTGCAGGTAATACCACAATCCCAAACTCAGCAAGCGAAGCGGTCAAAACCCAGAGCGCGCCTGCATCTAGCGGATGGTTTGCACGTCTCAAAGGGGGACTTGCCAAAACGCGCAACCAACTTGCCGACCTTTTTGGTGTTGTCAAGATTGACGAGCAATTACTCGAAGACCTCGAGTCTGCGCTTATCCAGGCAGACGCCGGAGTTGCAGCGACTGAGTCACTTATCAATGCTTTACGTCAGGCCATTAAGCAGGACAAACTTAAGAACGGTGAAGCAGTACGCTATTGTCTACGCGACCTGATTCGGGATCAACTGATCCCGCTTCAAGGAGGCATTGATCTTGACCGCAGCACACCACTGGTTTTGATGATTGCAGGCGTCAATGGGGCGGGAAAAACCACGTCCATCGGCAAACTTGCCCGCCATGTGCAACGAGAAGGTAAGACAGTGTTGCTTGCAGCGGGCGATACCTTCCGAGCAGCAGCCCGCGAACAGCTTGCGATTTGGGGTCAACGCAATGGTGTCGAGGTGATTGCGCAACAAGGGGGGGATCCAGCCGCGGTTGCGTTCGATGCAGTAAGCGCAGGGCGAGCGCGTCAAAGCGGCGTCGTCATGATCGATACTGCTGGCAGGTTGCCAACTCAGAACCATTTAATGGACGAGTTAAAGAAAATCCGCCGCGTGATTGGCAAAGCTATGAGTGATGCCCCGCATGAAGCCTTGCTTATTCTCGATGGCAACACCGGCCAAAACATGTTGCACCAAGTCAAAGCCTTCGACGAAGCGATTTCGCTCACCGGGTTGGTGGTCACTAAACTCGACGGAACCGCTAAGGGCGGTGCATTACTTGCACTTGCTCATCAACTCAAGCAAAGACCGATCCCGGTTTACTTTATCGGTGTCGGGGAAGGTCTTGATGATTTGCAAGCTTTTCGTGCCGAGGAATTCGCAAACGCCTTGTTGGATTGTTAGCACGCCCATCATGACTTGCTAGCACTCTTTCGTGTCGAGTGCTAAAATTGAGTCATGAGTGAGTACTATCCGTTAATCCTTAAGATTCAACCATTGGACCCATGTTTTTCGACCGAGAGACTTAGCTTCTCGCCGACCAACGGGGTGTCAGTGAATGCCAAAGCCTTTTCTGGCGTCCCCAATGATGCTGAATCAGCCCTTTTCACTTCGGGAGTATGTTGATGGATGCAAGCAATGCACTAAGCCTCAAGGCTAACAACCCAGCTCAATTTAGTTTGCCTGCGATCGGCAACATCGACGCTTACATCGCTGCAGTTAATCGCCTGCCTTTGCTTAGTCCTGAGCGGGAAACAGAGCTTGGGCGCAAATTACGCGACCAGGGCGATTTGGATGCGGCGCGTGAGCTGATTTTGTCGCATCTTCGCTTGGTTGTTTCAACCGCGCGTCAGTACCTTGGCTATGGTTTACCTCATGCCGATTTGATTCAAGAAGGTAACGTCGGGCTGATGAAAGCGGTCAAGCGTTTTGACCCCGAACGGGGTGTGCGCTTGGTTTCTTTTGCCCTTCATTGGATTAAGGCCGAGATTCACGAATTCATTTTGCGCAACTGGCGCATGGTCAAGGTTGCCACTACCAAGGCGCAACGTAAGCTCTTTTTCAATTTGCGATCGCAAAAACAAGAGCTCGAAAAATCGGCAAGTACTCAGCTAAGCCCCTCTGAAGTCAACGCAATTGCGCAACGCCTGAGCGTGCGTGAAGCTGATGTTTTAGAGATGGATATGCGTTTGAGCGGTCATGAGCTTGCGCTCGAACCAGGCAGCAGTGAAGACGAGGAATCCTTTGCCCCAATCGCATACCTCGCAGCACCGGGCGCAAATCCCGAGCAACAATTGCAAGCTCAAGAGCGAGACTGGCTTGAAAGCGAAGGGCTAAGGCTTGCGATCGAACAACTTGATCCCCGAAGCCAGCGAATCATCAGGGCACGTTGGCTTCATGATGACGAGGGCGAATCGCTAACCTTGCATGACTTAGCCGCTGAGTTTGGTGTTTCGGCCGAGCGAATCAGGCAAATTGAAGTTAAGGCACTGATGCGATTGCGTCAATTGCTTGCCCAATACACCTAGCGCTTGATCATGAGGCTTAACGCCTGAGCGTTCGCAAGGGGCTGAATGTCAGCCCCTCTTTTTTTGGGGCAAACCACGATCCTCTTATGCAAACTGCAGTTATTGCCCTATTGTTT
>JALQWJ010000200.1 GCA_023258775.1 Burkholderiaceae bacterium
TGAGCGGCTACAGGCTGCGGTTGAGGCGGTAAGGGCTTTATGGAACCACTGGCATCGTGCTGGGTGCTTGGGTGGAGAGCGCTTGTTTGGATGAGCTGATTCTCCTGTGTCGTATGGCCTGCCACGCTGACGTCATTGGCTTGGGTTGCCTGACTTGAGTGGCTTGCTTCTGGCATTTGAACCTGCGCCGCTGCAAGGCTGAAGTTTTTTGCAAACTGCGCCAACAAAACATCAGACACTGGAACCAGCAGACGGCTTCCAAACTGAGCAAGCTTGCCGCTTGCCACAATGGTTGCCTGTCCTACAAGCGTGCAATGACCGGGTTCGTCACCCTGTTCTATCCGCGCGCTCAAATCCATTGATGCCGAGGACCCCCCCTTGTCTGAGCCCTTACCAAGCATTTGAATGCTTTGCGTAGAGGCATCGATGCCGAGGACTTCAATGTCGCCACCGAACTGCATGGTTGCCGGGCCAACCTTGGATTTGACACTCCCTTTGTAGTGAGTCTCGTCCACCTGTTCAGTGATCGTCGCCCCAGGCATGCAGCTTGCTGTGGCTCGGATGTCTGACAACAAAGCCCAGGCCTGTTCGGCCGAGGCGTTGACCGGATAGCGCTTGTCGAGTATGACCTCCATAATCGTCTACAGCGCCAATCCGCTTTTCTTGAGTTGCTGCCAGACGCGATAACTCGTGTGTGGCATTGTCATCTCGGTAACGCCGACGTGGGCAAATGCATCGACCACGGCAGAGGTAAAGGTTGGAATTGAGCCTACATGAGGAGACTCCGCGACGCCTTTGGCACCGATGGGATGGTGCGGGCTGGGGGTGACCGTATGATCAGTTTCCCAATGTGGGGTTTCAACTGCTGTGGGTAGGAAATAATCCATCAGGGTATTGCCCAAGAGATTACCCTGAGCGTCGTAAGGCATTTGCTGGCCCATCGCCACGGCGAAGCCCTCAGTTAGACCGCCATGAATTTGCCCTTCAATAATCATTGGGTTGATTCGCGTGCCGCAATCATCCAGGGCGTAGAAGCGGCGAATCTTGGTTTCACCGGTTGCCCGATCGATATCGACCACGCACAGGTAAATTCCAAAGGGGTAGGTAAAGTTGGGCGGATCGTAGTAGTGCACCGCCTCAAGACCAGGCTCAAGACCCGCAGGCAGGTTGTTGTAGGAGGCCCAGGCGATATCCTTCATCGTCTTATATTTGCCATCCTCTCCCTTAACCTTAAAGCGATCGATTTCCCAATCAAGGTCGGCCTCGCCAACTTCCAGGAGATGCGCTGCGATCTTCTTCGCTTTCGCGTGAATCTTGCGGGCCGCCAGGGCAATCGCAGCCCCCGCTACCGGTGTCGATCGACTGCCATAGGTACCAAGTCCATAAGGCGCCGTTGAGGTGTCGCCCTCTTCGACCTGGATAACTTCCGAGGGGATGCCCAGTTCGGTGGCGATAATCTGCGCGTAGGTTGTCTGATGGCCCTGACCTTGCGTGATCGTTCCCATGCGGGCAATTGCCGACCCAGTGGGATGAATTCGAATCTCACAGGAGTCAAACATACCCACGCCAAGAATGTCACACATCTTGGATGGCCCTGCCCCAACGACTTCGGTGAAGGTCACAAGCCCAATGCCCATGAGCGTGGGGGAATTTGGGTCTGCACGCTTTGCTGCCTGTTCGGCGCGCAAGGCTTTGTAGTCCACCGCATCGAGCACTTTTTGCAAGGCAGTGTGATAGTCACCCGAGTCATACTCGAAACCGAAGGCGCTGGTGTAGGGAAATTGCTCTTTGCGGATGAAATTCTTCGCACGAATCTCAGCTTTGTCCAAACCCAGCTTTTGTGCAAGCACGTCGACCATGCGCTCAATCAAATAAACGGCTTCAGTCACTCTGAATGAGCAGCGATAAGCAACGCCGCCAGGCGCTTTATTGGTGTAAACGCCTTTCACGCTGCAGTGAGCAGCCGCAATGTCATAGGATCCAGAACAGATATGGAATAAGCCCGCGGGAAATTTGGTCGGGTCGGCGCAAGCGTCAAAGGCGCCATGATCTGCAACAACATTCACCCTCAAACCAAGAATTTTGCCATCGGGCGTTGCCGCGAGTTCGCCATCCATGTGGTAATCGCGAGCAAAAGCAGTTGAAGAAATATTCTCGACCCTATCCTCAACCCATTTGACAGGTTTGCCCAATACGATCGAAGCAACAATGGCGCACACATACCCGGGATAAACACCGACCTTATTGCCAAAGCCGCCACCGATATCTGGACTAACGATTCTTACCTTGCTTTCGGGAATACCCGAAAGTAGTGACACAACCGTGCGAACCACATGTGGAGCTTGTGAGGTCATGTAGGTGGTGAGTTCCCCGCGAACAGGATCAAAACTTGCCACGCAACCACAGGTTTCAAGCGGACAGGGATGTACCCGAGGGTAAAAAATATGTTCGCTAACCTTAACGGGCGCTGCCTCAAAGGCTGCATCCGCTGCCTCCTTATCGCCTGCAGTCCAGG
The DNA here is from genome assembly GCA_023258775.1 of Burkholderiaceae bacterium. Lineage (GTDB taxonomy): Bacteria > Pseudomonadota > Gammaproteobacteria > Burkholderiales > Burkholderiaceae_E > UBA3064. Next base: position 2,516 of record JALQWJ010000200.1, read on the forward strand.
TGAAAATATGATTATGATGATCGCGTGGGCCGTGAGCACCAGCGGTTTTTCCTGCAAGGTCCTCTCGTAACACCGGTGCATCGGGCCTAAGCGCCTCGTAAGGATCAATGACCACGGGCAACTCTTCGTATTCGACCTGTACCGCCTCAACGCCGTCTGCAGCAGCGTAGCGATCTTCAGCGATTACCACAGCCACTTCCTGCATTTGGAAATGGACTTTCTCATCAGCCAGAACAGCGGCCACGTCGCCAGCCAACGTCGGCATCCAATGAAGTTTCAGCGGTTTTAAATCATCAGCGGTCAGTACCGCAATCACGCCGGGTATCTTCAGTGCTTCAGTTTTGTCAATCTTTTTGATGCGAGCATGGGCATGCGAACTACGCACAATGTCCATGTGCAACATACCTGGCATTTTGATGTCGTCGACGTAATTACCCTTGCCTTGAATAAAACGAGCATCCTCTTTGCGCAGCCGACTATCACCCATGCCTTGCAGGGCTGCGGTGCGCTCAAGCATCGTGGCGTCTACAGGTGCGTTCATGCGGCTTCCTTTTCGGTTTGTTGCATTTTGGCCGCGGCGTATTGCACAGCTTTCACGATGTTTTGATAACCCGTACAACGGCATAGGTTGCCGCTCATACCTGCACGGATTTCAGACTCGGTCGGATTTGGGTTTTCATGCAAAAACCGGTACGCACGCATTAGCATACCCGGCGTGCAAAAGCCGCACTGCAGGCCATGTTCTTTATAAAAGCCTTCCTGCACGGCATGCAATACGCCTGCATTGGCGAGGCCTTCAACGGTCATTACTTCAGAGCCATCGCACTGCACGGCCAGATGGGTGCAGCTTTTCACCGATTTGCCATCGACATCGACGGTACACGCACCACAGTGACTTGTTTCGCAACCGATGTGTGCGCCTGTGAGACATAGCTCCTCGCGCAGGAAATGAACCAGCA
>JALQWJ010000201.1 GCA_023258775.1 Burkholderiaceae bacterium
CATCGGGTCAAGGTCGAAATCGCTTGGCTGAAGGCTTTAAGCCATTTTGGTTTGCCCCAGGTACCCAGGCTTGACGATGCCGATGTGGCAGCCTTTGAAGCGATTGGCGAAGGGTTTGGCTTGGAGCAGGCTGCAAGGATCAAAGCGATTGAGGCAAGCACTAACCATGATGTAAAGGCTGTTGAGTATTTTCTCAAGGAAGAGGTCGCAAAGCTGTCAGCCCAACACCCCAGGCTTGCAGCTGCGGCGGAATTTATCCATTTCGCCTGCACCAGCGAAGACATTAACAACACCTCGCACGCACTGATGCTTAAGTCAGCTCGCGAGAACTTGATGATTGAGAAGCTCGAGCGTTTAATGGCTCAGCTACAGGCAATGGCGCACCGTTATGCAAACCTGCCCATGCTCTCTCGCACGCATGGCCAAGCGGCAACGCCGAGCACCTTAGGCAAGGAAATGGCCAATGTCCACGAACGCTTGCGGCGAGCCAAACAGCAATGGGTCGAGGTGATGCCGCTTGCCAAAATAAATGGTGCCGTGGGCAATTTCAACGCGCACCTGGCTGCTTATCCCGATGTGGATTGGGAGGGTTTGGCAAAATGGGTGCTTGAGGGCTTTGGTCTTGAGCAAAACACCCACAGCATTCAAATCGAACCTCATGACTGGATGTCAGCTTACTTTGATGCGGTGGCTCGAATCAATGCCATCCTTATTGATCTTGATCGTGATGTCTGGGGCTATATTTCGCTCGGTTATTTTCGACAACGTACGAAGGCGGGCGAGATCGGTTCATCGACCATGCCGCACAAGGTCAACCCGATTGACTTTGAAAATTCAGAAGGCAATTTGGGTGTCGCCAATGCCCTCCTGCGACATTTATCGGACAAATTGCCCCAATCGCGATGGCAGCGTGATCTGACCGACTCCACCGTCTTGAGAAATGTCGGTGTTGCACTTGGTTATAGCCTATTGGCTTGGGATAGCTGCTCGCGGGGTTTGGACAAACTCGAGGTTGATCAACTTCGGCTCGAACAGGACTTGGAAGCGAACTGGGAAGTCTTGGCCGAACCCATCCAAACCGTGATGCGCAGATGGGGTGTTGATCAGGCCTACGAGCAATTAAAAGAGCTCACCAGAGGTAAACGCTTAAGTGCCAAAGACATTCAAGATTTCATCTCGGGTTTGGCTATTCCCGAGTCTGAGAAGTCTCGATTGCTTGCGCTCAGTCCAGCAAGCTACACCGGTCTGGCTGAAACGCTTGCTCGAAGAGTGTGATAAAAAATTGAGCTGAGGCATACGACCAAGAACCCCGCCCAGGTCCTGGCCACTTTCCGCTTAGACGCTAATCAGCGTATCGAGCATTGAAGGCTACATTGAACTTGATTTTCAAGGAACAAGCTCAAAATCATCGTCTTTCTTTTTAACGGGTTTAACAAGGTCTTCGCGCTTAATGCCGAGCCACATTGCCATGGCTGCGGCAACAAACACCGAGGAGTAAATACCAAAGACGATGCCAATCGTGAGTGCGAGTGCAAAGTAAAACAAGGCAGGCCCACCAAAAATCAACATCGAAACAACCATCATTTCGGTACTCAAATGGGTAATGATGGTGCGTGAAGCTGTGGAGGTAATCGCGTTATCAATCACTTCGCGAGGCGAAGCTTTGCGCATTTTTCTGAAGTTTTCTCGAATACGATCAAAAATCACCACCGATTCATTGACTGAGTAACCCAACACGGCGAGCACAGCAGCCAACACAGCAAGGCTGAACTCCCATTGAAACGCTGCGAAAAAGCCAAGAATAATGACCACGTCGTGAAGGTTAGCCACGATGGCAGCTACAGCAAACTTCCATTCAAAACGAATGGCAAGGTAAATCATGATCCCAATCACCACAAACAGAAGCGCCATCGCTCCGTCTGCAGCGAGTTCACTGCCAACTTGTGGTCCGACGAATTCAACCCTGCGTAACTGTGCCTGAGGGTCGACGCTTTTAACCGCAGCCATCGCTTTTTCGCTTTGCTGGCTTGCATTTTCGCCTTTAACAATCGGTAAGCGGATGAGCACATCGCGCGATGAGCCGAAATTTTGCACTTGTGCTTCGGCATAACCGAGTTTCCCAACAGCTTCCCTGATCTTCTCGAGTTCGGGCGCTTGCGCATGGCTCACTTCAATCACCGTCCCGCCGGTAAATTCAATCGACAGATGGAGTCCTCGGGTCGCTAGAAAAAATACGGCCAGGGCGAAGGTGGCAAAGGAGATCAGATTAAAAATCAGCGCATGCCGCATGAAGGGGATATCGCGCTTGATTCGGAAAAATTCCATGCTTTTGCCTTATGCGCTTTAGCCAATCGAGAGTTTGGCGAGTTTGCGCCTTGAGCCATACCATGCGGCAACAAGGCCACGCGAAAAAAACACTGCCGAAAACATCGAGGTAATAATGCCTAGGCAATGCACAACAGCGAAGCCGCGCACTGGGCCGGAACCGAAAACCAGTAAGGCAATCCCAGCAATCAGCGTGGTGATGTTCGAATCGAGAATAGTGTCCCAAGCACGGTCATAGCCCGCGCTTATTGCAGCTTGCGGGGAGGCCCCGTTTCGCAATTCTTCGCGAATTCGCTCGTTGATAAGCACATTAGAGTCAATGGCCATACCGAGCGTGAGGGCGATGGCTGCGATACCGGGTAGGGTCAGTGTGGCTTGGAGCATCGATAAAACAGCGACCAGCAATAACAAATTCGTGGCAAGTGCGATCGATGAAATCACGCCAAAGAGCGTGTAGTAGATCACCATGAAGGCGGTCACCGCCAGAAAGCCCCAAATGGTTGAATTGAAACCCTTACTGATGTTCTCAGCACCCAAGGATGGCCCGATCGTTCGCTCTTCGATGATTTCCATCGGCGGTGCAAGCGACCCGGCACGTAAAAGCAAAGCCACATCATTGGCTTCTTCAGTGGTCATTCGTCCCGAAATCTGCACACGGCCACCGCCGATCTCAGTACGTATGACTGGTGCAGTGACTACTTCGCCTTTACCTTTCTCGACAAGCAAAATAGCCATGCGTCTGCCAATGTTTTCACGGGTCACGTCACGAAAAATTCGTGCCCCTTTGGCATCAAGGCTTAGGTGTACAGCAGGCTCTTGGCTGTTTGAATCAAAGCCTGCTTGTGCATCGGTGAGGTTGTCGCCGGTCAGGATCACTTGTTTTCGCACCATGACCGGAACCCCACCGCGCTCAAGATAGCGCTCGCATCCAAAGGGAACTGTACCGGCGCTTATCGCTGAAACTTCCTCAGGGGAGTCGCAAACCATGCGAATTTCAAGGGTGGCGGTGCGGCCCAAAATATCTTTAGCCTTTGCTGTGTCCTGCACGCCGGGAAGCTGCACAACAACCCGTTCGGCGCCCTGCTGGGCGATGATGGGTTCGGCTACACCAAGTTCATTGATGCGATTATTCAA
>JALQWJ010000202.1:0-254 GCA_023258775.1 Burkholderiaceae bacterium
GGCTTGCAAATGGCCCAACGCCTTGCGTTCACAAGCCTGATCGATGAGGCGATCCTGCAATCCAAAGTTGACCTGATGGTCATTATTTTGAGTTTGCTCTTTGCAGCTGCACTTGTGTCGAGTATTTGCGGCAGTTTGCATGAATACCTCTTATCAGGCCTGTGCGCGGTCATGCCCGCAGAGCTCCGCAAGCAATTGTTTTTACGTGTACAGGGATTAGAACTTGCTTCCATTAGGTCGTCGACTCATGGAGA
>JALQWJ010000202.1:264-3444 GCA_023258775.1 Burkholderiaceae bacterium
CATTAATGATGCAGGCGGCTTGGAGTCAGCCCTATGGTCGCTCGGTTATATCGCCACAGGATTTTTCGGTGTGCTGATTGCATTGATCATGCTCGTGATCACGGATTGGCGTTTAGCGATTTTGGGATTGCTGCTTCTCGTTCCAACAATCCCGATCGGACCGCGAATCCTAACGCCGATCGCCGAGCAGGCGAGCTATGAATCAAAACAAGCTCATGGCAGGCTCTCGAACCAACTCTGGGAAAATCTTGCCAACCAAGTTGTCGTTCGTGTGTTCGGTCTGGCAGGCTATGTGACCAAACGATTCGACCTTGTAAATCATGACATTCAAACGAGCACGAGAAAATATAATATTTATAGTTATTTTAGTAATCGGGTACCTTGGATCGCTGTAGAGTTTATTGATGTTATTGTGCTTGCATGTGGCTGCTGGATGCTCATCAAGGGGCATATCACGACCGGAGCACTCGTCTCTTTTTATCTGCTTTTTGCAGCGCTAGCGACCCATGCCTACTCTTTTGCAACCTCGATTTCGCGACTGGTAGGTCTATCAGCGAGCATGCGCAGGGTTGAGGAATTTCAGTCCATGGCAAGTGTTCGGGTAGCGTCACCAAGCCGCGCTTTATTGCCGCCCGACGCTGATTGTCATGCGATATCGCTGGGCGGCATTGGTTTGTCGGGTGACAGTGACTCTTCGTTAGCAGCAGCGCCAAGGTCTGGTGAATTAAAAGTGGAGCCTGATTGCTTGCCGCCTTCGATTCGTTTTAGCGATGTAAGTTATGTCTATCCAAACACTCAATTCAGTGCGAACTTAAGTTTTGAACTAGCTGCCGGAAAATTGACTGCGTTTGTCGGAAGCAGCGGGTCGGGTAAAAGTACAGCGATTCAACTGCTCCTGGGGCTTATTACGCCCCAACGCGGCACGATTTGGGTAAATGGCGAAACCCTCGAATCGATCGGATTTGCGCGCTACTGGGCTCAAACAAGCGCTGTATTCCAGGATAGCTTGCTTTTTCACGGCAGTATTGCTGAAAACATCAGGACCGGGTTTCTTGATGCAAGTGATCAAGAGATTGCCGATGCAGCCCATGCTGCCGGTTTGTCTGACTGGATTGCCGGCCTGCCTATGGGTGATGAGACCATCGTGTCGGCAGACAGTTGCTCGGGTGGGCAGAGGCAGCGTATCGCGATCGCCCGCGCACTTATCCGCAAGCCAAACCTGCTTGTGCTCGATGAACCCACCAGTGCACTCGACACCAGTACGGCTAGTGCGGTCATGAATACATTGCTCCAACTAGCCAATCAGCGGAGCACGGTGCTGGTGACCCATCGCTTGTATGACGCAGCTAAGGCCGATTGGATTTTGGTTTTTGATCAAGGCCGGGTTGTTCAAAGTGGTGTGCACGAGGCGCTGCTTGAGCAGGATGGGATCTATCAGGCACTTTGGAAAAAGCAGCAGGATTTAAGCCAATCAAAGGAATCCGTGCCTAGCCTTTGAGTGCTTCGTCGTTTTTCTGTTTTCGCGACCATGAGTAACATGGCGCTTTCTCGTTTGGAGTGTCTCTTGTGATTCACGCGTTAGTGATTTTTATTTCAGCTTTTTTGATTTTTTTGGTTCAACCCTTAATTGCAAAACAGATTCTGCCGTGGTTTGGTGGCTCTGCAGCGGTCTGGACAACCTGCTTACTCTTTTTTCAGAGCGCCTTGCTAGCAGGTTATGGGTATGCGCATGCGCTCACCCATTTTTTACCATTGAAAAGGCAGGTGCAGGTTCACAGCCTGATGCTTTTGTGTGCATTAGCATTTATGCCAATTATTGTTTCGGATGGATGGCGTCCCACGGGTGCTGAAGATCCAATTGTTCAGATTATTTTGCTGTTGATTGCGACCATCGGTCTGCCCTACTTTTTGCTTTCGACCACCACGCCACTGGTGGGGGCCTGGTACTGGCGACAGTATCAGTCCGAGGCGCCTTATCGATTGTTTGCACTTTCAAACGCGGCATCGCTTTTAGCGTTGATTGGCTTTCCCTTTGTTATTGAACCAATTTTTGGTAACAGAGAAACGGCCTGGATCTGGTCGGCATTGTTCGTGTGCTTTACGTTGTTGTGTATTTGGATGGCCTGGCGAACCTGGTTTGCCGTCCAGGAACATGCGCGTCAGGGTCTTGGTCCCGAAGTTGAAGCTAACCAGGGTTTAGAACGCCTATCAGAAGGTCGTCGGCCTTCAGCGGCTGATGCTCGTGAGAAAGCGCAAAGGGTTGAAGGCTCAAGTCATGCAAAGGCTAGTCTTGCATCAAGCCAAGATGGTCAAACTCAAGCTGGTGGCTGGATGTCGTGGATGGGCTACTCAGCAATGGGTTCAGCGCTATTGCTTGGTGTGAGCAGCCATCTGACACAAAACATCTCATCGGCACCGCTTTTGTGGGTGCTTCCGCTTGCGCTTTATCTGGTGACCTTCATCATAAGTTTCGATCACCCGCGTTGGTATAAGCGCATCATCTTTTTACCGCTTAGTGCGATTGCCCTGCCGGCCATGGCCTGGCTCGCTGATTCGCTCGACTTGGCCCTTGCCGCGCCGGTTTATTCGCTAGGTCTTTTCGTCCTTTGTATGGTGTTCCATGGCGAACTTTATCGCTTGCGCCCTGAGCCACAGCGACTGACCCAGTTCTACTTGGCCATGTCTGCAGGTGGCGCGGTGGGCTCATTATTGATGGCTGTCGTTGCGCCGCTTGTTATGAGTGGTCATTATGAATTCCATATTGTATTAATCCTTGCTACTGCCCTTGGCTTTGTGCTGCTTCGCAGTACTGATGCATCGGGCGCGGGTCAGACTGCGATAGGGCCGATCGGTGAAGCCGCAATCAGTCCACGGGTTCAAGAAAATATCGGCGCAGGGATGCGCGCAGGCCGTTCTCTGGCCATGCTCATGACAGCGGCCGTTCTTGCTTCAGTGCTTGGGTTCACCTGGAAGTTTCTTGATCACTACAACGAGGGCGTTCGGATGATGGCTCGGGACTTTTACGGTGTGGTACGTACAAGAAACAGTAATGCTGGCGGCGAGGACTTTCGCAATCTCATTCACGGATCAATTGCACACGGTGGTCAGCTGCAACGCGATGAGTTACAAATGAGTCCTTCGAGTTATTTCGGTCCCGACTCGGGATATGGACGGACCTTT
>JALQWJ010000203.1 GCA_023258775.1 Burkholderiaceae bacterium
CATCGGTGTCTGTATCGGTGACCGCATCCATATAGGAGTCGGCATCGGTGTCTGTATCGGTGACAGCATCCGTATCGGAATCAGCATCGGTATATGCGTAGGCGATAACGCCAGTGTCGATCGCGCAGTTGTCGGCGGGATCAACAACACCGGACGCGCTGTTTTCAGCGTTAATTGCCGGTTCTGAGTGACCTTCAGATATTGCTTCGCGATCAGCACCGGCAGCAAGATCGACTCGGGCCTCGACCCCGCGATCAACGTCATGTCGGTTCTTGTGTTGATCGAGGTCAAGCAGACCGTAGGCCTCACCAAGAGGTCTTCTTAGACCATGCCTTGAGGATGGCGTTGCCAGGCGTTTTGCTTGAAACCCTTTGCTGGTTGACAAAACAACGAGGTCTGAGTGCTTAGTTGATAAACCCTCTTGTTCGGAGGCTGGCTTCGATTTACGCTGCTCGATCTTGCTGGTTTGGGTTAAAGAAGGCTCATTATTTTGATAGTTGATGACGCGTCCCTTAATGGTGGCGGTTGTCCTGGCTTGTGATTGCATGGCTGCGCTCCCTGGTTGAATGAAGCGCAAATGATGAAATTCGACAGTCGCCAAACCTTCACATCTGGCTCTCAAGATCATCGTCTTTCGATCACGTTTTCATCACCTTGGCATCACCAAAGAAGCTTGATGAGCGCCAAGTAGACGCGAGAGCGCTTAGGCGCTTGACCAAATTGATAGAGAACCCGCAACATTTGTGGCATGCAAGAAGACAGTCGCATCATGCTTGTCGAAGACCTCAGGGATTTCAGGCGTTTGCTGGCAGCACAGCTGCGAGCCCGTCATCTCGACATCATTGAATTTGAGGATGGTCTTCAGGCTCAAAGCTTTCTCATCAATGAAAGTCCCGGCGTTGTGCTGCTCGATATGAATCTGCCTCAACTTGATGGCGTCGAACTGCTCAAGTGGATGCGCGCCCGAGGCAATCAGGCCACAGTCATTATGATTTCCGGGAGTGAAGACGAGCTTGACCGCGTGCTTTGCCTCGAACTCGGTGCCGACGATTTCTTGGTCAAACCCTTTAGCGCCCGCGAGTTGTTGGCAAGAATCCGCGCCGTTCAACGCAGGCGCCAGGCGGGCATCCTGCCAATGGCATCAAGCAGTAAAGAATCCTCTTTGAGTGGAAGCGAGCGCAGCAAACTGGATAATGAAAGCCCACCTGGACAACTACGCGCTGGTCGCCTTCTGCTCGACCCGGATCGCCACCGTGTTGAACGTGATGGGGAAGTGCTTGAACTGACGGCCATCGAGTTTCGCTTGCTGCAATGCTTTATGCGTCAACCCCAGCGCGTCTTTAGCCGGTCTCAGCTGCTCGATGCAGCTTGGGGCAGGGATTACGTAGGCTATGAGCAGGCGGTTAACAATCATATCTTGCGATTGCGGCGTAAGATCGGGGATTCGGTTGATTCACCGCGCCATATTCAAACAGTTAAGGGCGTCGGGTACCGATTCGAACCCTAAAAAGTTCTATAAAAATTTCAAATAAAGTTAGCATGTATCGAAGCACACAAACGATGGTTGATCTAATTTACTGAACCATCTAATGAACGAAATACAAATTCGATCTGTTGATCTCAGCAAAGCGCAAGACGTCCGTGACCTCATTGATTTGCTAGATCTCTACGCAAGCGGTCCGAGCGGGCGCGGCTACGGCCTTGACGAAAGGGTAAGACAAAGCCTTCCTGAGTTGCTCGCTAAACAAGCGCACTACCGAGGTTGGCTCGCTTATCGCAACGATGAAGCGCTCGGCCTCGTAAACGCATTTCTGGGTGTTTCGAGTTTTAGGGCAAAACTACTCTTAAACATTCACGACATATGTGTCCACCCCAAGGCCCAGCATCAGGGCATTGGTCGTGCCCTACTCGAACATGTTGAGCAGGCCGCATTAAGAGAGGCTTGCTGCAAAATAACCCTCGAAGTACTTGAGGGCAATAAGCCTGCTATTGGCGCATATCTCAAGGCTGGGTTCAAGCCCTACCAGCTCGACCCAAAAATGGGGCAAGCTATGTTTTTTGAAAAATATATCGGTACAAACAAGGAGTAAGTCAATGCCATCTTTTGATGTCGTTTGCGAAGCCAATATGGTGGAAGTGAAAAATGCAGTTGAGCAATCCAATAAAGAGATAAGCACTCGTTTTGATTTCAAAGGCTCCGATGCACGTATCGAAATCAAAGAACTCGAACTAACTGCGTATGCCGACGATGACTTTAAGCTCTCTCAGGTTCGTGATGTTCTCTGGTCAAAATGTGCTAAACGCCAGTTAGACGTTCGTTTTTTGGACAGTGGTGATGTTCAGAAGATCGGTGGCGATAAGGTTAAACAACTCATCACGATCCGCAAGGGCGTTGCTAGCGAGGATGCCAAACGAATGGTGCGCCTGATCAAAGACAGCAAGATCAAGGTTCAGGCGAGTATTCAGGGTGAGAGTGTGCGCGTCAGTGGGGCAAAACGAGATGATTTGCAATCAGCGATCGCACTGTTGAAAAAGGAAATCCAGGATCTTCCTTTGGACTATAACAATTTCAGAGAATGATGTCGGCATACACAAACGATAACCCTGCGCGAACAGTAATAGGCTAAAGAGGGATGCTTGCGCTACCAATTTGGTGAGCGCAACTCAGCCCATGCCGAATGATTGTGGATCGACTCAAAGTTTTCGGCGCGTACACAATAAGCAATCACGCCAATGTGAGCTTGGGTCGCCTGAAGCGATGCCGCAACATCACGGACCAAATCCTCAACAAACTTTGGATTATCGTAGGCGCGTTCGGTGACATGCTTCTCATCAACCCGTTTGAGCAAACCATAAACTTCGCTCGATGCCTGCGACTCTGCGATTTCGATTAATCCTTCTGCGGAGCAAAGTTTGAGCTTTGTCGAGTCGAGTCTGACCTCGATTTGCAAATGCGAGCGTTGATTATGGGCACCGTACGCCGATACTTCTTTTGAGCATGGACAAAGACTTGTAACAGGTGCCATCACTGAAAGTTCGCAATAAGCCTGATTCAGACTGCCACTTGTTTTTAAAGCGATCTGATAATCAAGCAGACTTTCAACGCCTGATACCGGGGCAGCTTTTTTCAAAAACAACGGAAATCTAAGCTCGATTTGACCCTGGGGAGCCTGCAAACGATCGAGCATGTCGTGGTGTAGCTTAAGCATCGCCTCAAGGTCGAGCGCAGGGCCGTCGCCGAGTGCCTGAAGCAGCGCAATGAAGCGCGACATATGGGTGCCTTTTTGATCAGCCGGCAAGGCCACATCAAGGGCTGCCTGCATGACCGTGTGCTGAATGCCTTGATCTGCGCGCCAACGCAAGGGATATTGTAAGCCGCGCACCCCAACCCGTTGGATCGCGAGATTTCGCTGATCACGGTAGCCCTGTACATCGGGAATCG
>JALQWJ010000204.1 GCA_023258775.1 Burkholderiaceae bacterium
AAAGATCGGGCGGCGGTTTCGTCTTTATTTCCGGTTTGACTCCAAGACCCGGATCATCATCTTTGCCTGGGTCAATGATGAAAATACATTGCGATCTTCAGGCAGCAAGAGTGATCCGTACGCGGTGTTTCAGCGCATGCTTGAACGGGGCCATCCGCCCGATGACTGGGCCGCACTGGTGGCAGCAAGTCGAACTGATTGGGTGTAACGGCTCGAGGATTTGACCCACCACCCAACGGCGCTCGAAAGGCTCCGGGCGCCGACTCCGGGCAACTTGACTGCGTTGAGGTGACATACACACTCGCCACTCAATTGTGAGGAGATATCTCCCGATGTCTATCAGCACTATGTTCGTCAATCACAGCACCCAAGCCGTCCGTCGACGTCTTCGGCTTTGCGCTGCATATGGCGCAGTCAGGCAAAAAGCATGACCAGGCGAAGCCGTTAAAGGGGTTTGGTCGTGCCAGTGTTTTGGAGTTGTTGAAGACCATATGGGTGACACATACCGTGCCGTGTACACGGTCAAGATCGCTGAGATGGTCTACGTTTTGCACTGTTTCCAGAAGAAGTCCACAAAAGGTATCGAAACCCCAAAGCAAGACATGGACTTAATTCGCGAACGTTTGAAGGCAGCGCAAGCGCATGCCAAAGGAGCCTGAAATGATCGAGATTGAAAAAGGGTCTGCCAACGTCTACGAAGACCTCGGTTTGCCCGATGCTGCCGAAATGCAGGTCAAGGCGACCTTGGCCGCCAAAATTGGTGAAATCATCAAACACCGCCACCTGACTCAAACTCAAGCTGCTGAGATTCTGGGTATGCCCCAGCCCAAGCTCTCGGGCATGCTGCGTGGCCAATTTCGGGGCATCAGCGAAGCGAAGATGCTGGAGTGTATGAATCGGCTGGGCCGGGATGTTCAAATAGTGGTGCGCAAGCCATCCCGTTCTCGCGCCACTGGACGAACCAGTGTCGTTTTTGCCTGATAGTGAATTCAAGCACTGAGATTAGGGCTTTGATTATGGACTCTTCAATTCTTGTGGGCGTTTTGCAGGACCTCGGTGTCAATATCAGTGCAAGTGCCATTTACGATTTTCTGAAGGAAAAATTTGGATCGCAGTCGTCCGTAGAGGAGGCGGTGCTTGAAAAGGAGCTTTCTGCTTTTCTGAAGATTCATGGCGTAAAAGCTGAAGCTGCGACGGTTATCAAGGCGCTTGCTGATTCCGGATTTCTGTCAATCAAGGGAGCGGAACTTTTCGCGCCGGACGGAATCCTGATTGGTGCTGGTGAAGGTGCACTATTTTCCTTCGGCGAAAACAGTGCAAGCAAAACAGCAAAGACGGCAATCCATGCAAATGGAAATGCTCGAGTGGAAGGATCCAACGCCGCAGTAATTCAGAATGCTGATGGCTCGATAAGCTTCCCTATCGGGCTTTTTCCAGTACAGGCTACCAATGCCCTACTCCCAATAGCCGGCCACTGTTGGAAGCAGCCTTCCAATGAGCGCTCATCCAGCAGCGATGACCTTGGAGGTGAGCAATTGAAAATGCTTGCGCAGCGCTTCTTTGTCGTCAAAGGCCTTGAACCGTCCCGCTTTTTAGTAGTGGTAGCGTAATTGTGCGATGAGTAAGGCATCACCATCTACGCGGTAAACCATTCGATGTTCATCCGTAATACGTCTCGACCAATGCCCAGAGAGCACATGTTTCAAAGGTTCAGGTTTACCGATGCCGGTGAAAGGCTCTCTCACAACTTCCTTGACCAACTTGTTGATGCGCTCAACCGTGCGCTTGTCCTTTTGCTGCCAGTACAAGTAGTCATCCCAGGCTGCCTCGGCAAATATCAGCTTCATAAGCCCCCGATAAGCCCCCGTTTAGGCAGGGGTGGTTGGCTCGGCCAGCTTTCGCTCGGTACCCTTGCCTGCACTCAGTTGCTCAATCGCTGCCATCAGCCGTTTGGTGTTGGCTGGGCTGCGAAGCAGGTATGCCGTTTCCTCTAGCGCAGTGAAGTCATCAAGCGAAAGCATCACAACGGATTGCTGCCCGCTACGAGTGATGATGAGCGGCTCGTGGTCGTCGCAAACGCGGTTCATTGTGCTGGCCAAATTTGCGCGTGCCGTAGAGTACGAAATAGCATCCATGGTAGGGCTCCTTGTTGTACATAAAATTGTACTCGACTGGCGCGATATTGTCCAACCAAGCCACACGCTGACAACCCCATCACGCTGCCGTGCTGGCAGCCACGCGCACTAATCTTGATGAACGCTATCCTGTTCATCGCTCATCGCTTGGCTTTGGAGTGCCTCACGAAAGCGCCTCCTTAACTCAAATTTTTCTGCTTCGCTAAGCTCTCGAGCCAGTATTTGCTTACAAAAAAATAAGAGCTTTGCATCAACAAACCGCGGCAGTCCGCGTCTTGCATGCATCCATGACAGGGTGCTGTCGCGCGTCATCTCATCGGCCTCTAAAAGCCACTGCCTAATGGTCTCAGCAATGGCCTCAGCAATCGCTACAGACCAAGCGACGCCTCGCGTGGCACTTCCCGCTTGCTCATCCAAACTCATTGCCTTTTGCATGCCATAGGCAGCGAGGTGTCGAACCTCGGAGCTCACACCATGGCTGCTTGGTGCTACCGATGGGGCAAGTTGTGGCTCTAAGATCCTGTCAAAGACTTCACGCATGCGGGCCCACGAATCCTCTGCCTCGCCTTGGGTGCCTTGCGCCTTAAAACGTATGCCCAAGACTTGTAAGCCCTGCGCTTTGATGCGCTCAATCGAAAGCGCTAAGCGATCATCCATCGTGGCGACGATCAGTGCATCCACACGCAAGGCTTGGGCAAGTGCGTGCATCTCGCTATCCATCGCTCTTACGAGCGCATAGCCATCGTCTATGGCATCTTTCCCACAAACGCGAACCGTAAGCGGCACTGCAAGGGTTGACGCCTCGCTTAGGTGAAAAGCGTCTTCTTGCGCATCCGATTCGGTATAGAGGTAGATCCTCGCAACATGCATGGGTATGGGTAATGCGAAAGCCGCATCAAGCATGGCTTGAAGTGCTAATTCAAGATCACCTTGGGCAAGCCCCAACCAGTAAGGGTCAATCAGTGCGCAAGCCTGTTTTTGCATGCGTGCGATCATCGCACAGTTTGCCAGGTGCGCACTGCACTCCATGCCTTGATCGTTTAATAGCAGGGATCCCCCGGCGCTTGCCCGCAAGCTTAAAACCCTTATGATGTTTTGAAGAAACTCAAGATGTTTTGATGAAAAAAAGTGCGCTCATCTACCTTAGGCTTATGCTCGATGCCCTTTTGGGCTTGGGAAGAGGCAGCAAGGTTGCCATTTCGATGCTTGGCGATCTCCTTTGCATGGGCGCAGCTTTTAGCATTGTCATGCTCAAGGCAAGTGCTACTCAAAACGATGCTGCGCCGAGCGATGGCTTAGGGTGGT
>JALQWJ010000205.1 GCA_023258775.1 Burkholderiaceae bacterium
AGACGCCAGGCAAGCAGCACAAACCATGCGTTTAAAAGCAGTGAAGCAATCAAGTAAACCAATCCACTCATGCCCATCAAGTACGGGAAAAGTGCTACCGCGGCCAGCAAGGCGCTGTAGAGCAAAATATTGAGCCGGGTGAATAATGGTCCGTGAGTAACTGGCAACATCGGTAAGCCGCTTCGACGATAGTCCTCCAGGCGATAAAGGGCAAGCGCCCAAAAGTGAGGCGGCGTCCACACAAAAATGATGAGAAACAAGATCCAGGCTTGTGCGCTCAGTTCATTCGTCACCGCAACCCAGCCGAGCACCGGCGGCATTGCACCTGAAGCACCACCAATAACAATGTTTTGCGGTGTCGCTGGTTTTAACCAAATGGTGTAAACAATCGCATACCCTACAAAGGTTGCGATGGTGAGCCACATCGTAAGCACATTGACCCACTGCCAAAGCAAAAGTGCGCCCGCAAGGCCAAGGGCAAGGGCAAAGCCAACCGCCTGCTGGTTGCCAACCTCACCACGTGCAGAAGGTCGCCATCGTGTACGCGCCATCCGGGCATCGATTTCGCGCTCGATCAGGCAATTTAAGACAAAACCTGCAGCGGCGAGCAGCGAGATGCCGCCAATAGCGCCCAAGATTAGCGACCATCCGACCCAGGTATCGCTCGCGAGCAGCATGCCGATTAAAGCGCAAAAGGCAGCGAGCATGACAACACGCGGTTTGGTTAGCGCTACATAAGCACGCAGCCTCTCCCGCAAGGCTGTTCGACCTTCCAATACGCTGGTTTCGCCCCAAGCCACCTCAGCTAGCCTCCTTGATGCACCTGGCTCAATGCCTGAAGCCGAAAGTTTAGCAGCAGGGTAAGGGCAAGTAAGACAACCGCCCCTCCCGTGTGTCCAACTGCAACCCATAAGGGCAAATCAAAAATCACGTTACTCATGCCTAAGACCCACTGTAGCGCGAGCATGCCAAGCAGCCATCGCGCTTCGCGCGTTGCCAGATGACAACGAAAGCAGGCATAAGCCAGCGCGCCAAGTCCCAAGAGCACGACAATTGCACCAAGCCTGTGGCTTAGATGGATTGCGGTCAGTGCGGGGAGATCAATCATCTCACCTTGGGCTGTCTTCCCGAGCTCCCTAACGACATGAAACGCGTCGGCAAAGTTTACTTTTGGGACCCACTGCGCTTGGCAGGTCGGAAAATCCGGACAGGCAAGCGCTGCATAGTTCGTACTCGTCCATCCGCCAAGCGCAATTTGCATACCAACCAAAAGTAATCCTAGCCTTGCAAACCACCGAAGTCCCAGGCTAGGTCGAAGCGCGTTTGAGGTTGATTGCGCCTTCGCTGACATTGATCTGCCCTGATCCAAACCCTCAATTGCCTCACGGGTACGCATCCACAACCAAAAAAGCAGCGAAAACGTTAGCAGGCCCCCAATTAAATGGCCGGTCACGATCGCTGGTTTGAGCAAGAGCGTTACGGTCCATTTGCCGAACATGCCTTGCAAGATGACAACGCCAAGGGTGATGTTGGCCAGCCAGGGTGATTGCTGCAATCGATGACGAAGCCGCCAGGCGAACACCACAATGCCGATAATCAATAAACCCAAACCCGTTGCAATATAGCGATGGACCATCTCACGCCAGGCTTTACCCATGGACACTGGGCCGTGATCGCCGCCTTGCTCGGCGACTGCCTGAGCAATTTCAGCCTTGGCTTGAACAGGCGTGAGCTTGCCATAACAACCGGGCCAATCCGGACAGCCCAAGCCCGCGTCGGTGAGTCTTACCCAGGCACCGATCATGATGAGCGCAAAACAAATCAATGCGCTCCACCCAATTAAACGCCTGTACGCAATTAGCGCTGAGGGCGGCTCGAAGGTTCGCGCTTGATAGCTTGGAAGTGAGGTGCTCATCGGATATTTAGCCCACGCGGGACCATTTCAACAATTTGCCAAGATCTTTTTTCATACGACTCGGATCGGGATCGTCAGGGAAGCGCATCATGACGTGTCCGAGGGGATCAACCAAATAAATACCCTTATCGGCTGTCTTGTCTGTGCTCAGCGTTTGCCCCTCAATGCCGAGGAGACGTGCTCGTTGATCAGCATCCAAAAAAAGCTGGTGCATGCCTTCATGGACTTTCTCGAGACTTTCGACACCGCTCGTCAGAAACTCGGCCTTGCCTGGCTCGCTCAAGAGCAGTACTCGTTCAAGCCGGTCTTTGTCTTTGCCCTGGGTAAGACGCAGTTGGCGCATCAGGTAAAGCCTTTTCGCGCAGAATTCATCACACTGTGGCGAGTCGATGGTAAACATCACCCATTTGCCGCGAAAGGATTCCAAACCCACAGCCTGACGTTGGGGTTCGATAAAGCTGCCATAGTTGGTTGTGCTTTCCGAGCGGTAAAACCAGTACGCAAGCGTTCCGAGCAAGACAGGAGACGCACAAACCGCAAAAATCAGCAGCATTTTCAAGCGCCCATAACGGATTGTTGCTGCCGTTGTAGCCAAGCGAAGATCAGACATGTTTGACATTAAATCCATTGATTAAGCTGGGTCGGTAACGCGCCAACGCAAAGCTATCACCAGGGCCAGCATCCAACTGAGCGTACAAAACAAGAACCATTGCAAAGCGTAGGCCTTATGCTTTTGAACACCGTCAGCCGGCTCGGGCCAATCCCGAATTAAGCCATCTTCGACCGCCTGACCTTTGGCATCGACTGCCGCCTCAAGTTGGCGCAACACGAATGGTGCAAGCCGCATACCGCTTTTCTCACCCATCACTTGCGAGTCAATCACCAACCAATGCCTCAAGTGATCGCCTGCAACACGATCTCCTAGGCCCAAGCGCGAGGCTGCATGTTCACGCTCTGACTCGACACGCACTAACAATGACTCACCAGCCTGGATTGTGCCTCGCTCTTGAATTCCCTGGGCTTGACGTGGATCTTTGGCCTGCCATCCACGCAACAGCAAAACATGACTTGGCGACGGTGCATCATCGCGAGCATACCCAGCCCTTGGTAGCGACAGTGGCACAACTGCGAGCACATACATGCCAGCCTGCCCCTTGTAGCTTCGGGAATCGAGATACCAGTTGTTTGGCGATTGACTGAGCCTTAAGCGTAGACCTTGCCCCTCAAGTGCAGGCAAATCCTCAGCAGCCAGATGTTCGACGGCAGCTGGCGCTTTGCTCGCTGCAAGTTGGCGCTTTTGCGCCAAATCACGCTTTTCATCCGCACGGTCAAGTTGCCAAAGACCAAGTCTGGCGGTGAAGAGGCCAAGCACAACAAGAAGGCCCACCGCTAGCCACTTGCTGAGCGCCCTAACAGGGGCCTTTTGGTCGACTAAGCTGACAGGCATGCGACAATCGTCGAGTGTAGGCCACCGACAACATGGAACCGACCATGTAGGCCACAGGCAAGTCGGCGGGC
>JALQWJ010000206.1 GCA_023258775.1 Burkholderiaceae bacterium
AGTGAGTCGATCGTAACCTTGGCGATGTCTTGGCCATCGATGAGAATCCTGCCTGCGCTCAAGTCGTAATGCCGCCGGATAAGTTTGGTGAGCGTGCTTTTTCCTGCACCCGATGGACCGACCAAACCGATGCGTTCGCCTGCATGAATATGTAAATTGAGATCGAGAAACAAGTGGCCACCGTTACGATATTGATAGCTAACATGTTCAAAACGTATCTCACCGCCCCTAATCTCAAGCTTTTTTGCATCGGCAGATTCGACAATGTCGTGGGGCTTTGCAATTACCCCTAAAGCTGCACCTAAAATACCCACTTGCTCAAAAAATCCGACGAGCTGTCCCGAGAGCGCCCATACGTTGGTGACAAGAATCGCCGCAAGCGAAATCACCATGACCACATCACCCACGCCCATATGTCCCTTCAAAAAGGCATCAATGCCCATGGCGATAAAGGCGCACTGAAATCCCAGAAGTGCTGAATACATGACCAACATCATCCAGATCAAAAATCGCCTCGTTGTCATCGAGGCTCCACGCTCGGCGTTGAGCGAATCGAGCACCCTTAAGCGTTCGCTCATCCTTTTGGCATTCCCTCGCACCACGTCCATATGAGTGTTTATGTCGACTAGAACACCGGTAGACGTTGACATTTCTTCACCAAAGGCCTTGAACAAGGGCACGCATCGACGAGTGAACCACATCGAAAGACCAACAAATCCAACAAGCCAGAACAGGAAGACCCAGAAAAAATACCCAGGCGCGGCGGCAAGCACGATAAAGGACATCAGGATGGCGACCACCATGCGGATGAAACCGTCAAACACAATGCCCAGGAGCGCGACCGAGGCGGTACCTGCCTGCTTTACTTTTTGCCCGAGACTGCCTGCAAGATGATCCTGAAAAAAACGCGGTGCGTGCTGATCAAGCCAGTGGTAAACCTCCACTTGCGCTTGAAGGCGCAAGGCCGGCGCTGTGTGTAAATCCACCCATTCGCGCAGGCGATTGCAGGCTGCCGAGCCAAACCAGACTGCAGCGATCAAGCTAAACAACGACCAAATCTTGCTGGCCTCAGCATCGCTCGCGCGAAGCGCGTCGACCAGGTCACGCATCAGTATCGGCTCAAAACCCATGAGCCCGATACCCCCAGCAGCAAAAAGTCCAAGTGCAAGCGTCTTGTAGCGGAACTGTCGCCACAAAATACCAAAAAAGAAGGGATAGGGCTTAAGCGGAACGACGGTCAACGAAACACCTGTTGGGGAGCCGCAGCGGTCCAATGGCCGCTCCGTCCCCCTTGTTTTTCGATCAGTTGAACAGCCTCGATGATCATGCCTCGGTCGACAGCCTTGCACATATCGTAGACCGTAAGTAGGGCAATCTGAACCGCTGTTAATGCCTCCATCTCAACGCCGGTGCGACCTTCGCAGCGCACGCAGGCCTCACACGCAATTGCGTCGTCGCCCACCCAGTGCCAGTCGATGGTGACCTTGCTAAGACTTAGTGGATGACAAAGCGGGATTAAATCCGCCGTTCGCTTGGCAGCCATGATTCCGGCAATACGCGCTACCGCGAGCACATCGCCCTTACTTGCCTGACCGTCTTGAACGATTTGCCGGGTACTTGGCATCATTTTGATGCGGCCGGTGGCAACGGCCTGTCTGCTGGTCACGGCTTTGTCGCCGACATCAACCATGACAGCCTGGCCGGCGGCATCAAAGTGGCTAAGTGCGTCCTGAGGAAACTTTTCATTCATGCAACAATCATAGCAAGATGAGTCAAGCCGTTCTTCACAAGATCCTCCTTAGCGCTGCTGCCTTTAGCCTTTATCTTGGGTCAGTTTGCAGTGCTGCAGGGTCACAGTTTCAGTCTGAGCCAAGGGCTCGTCAGGTGCTTGAAGCTGAGCCCCAGGTACGCGGCGCACCGAGCACCTTACCAGCCCTTGGTGACCCGTCCTCAGAAAGTCTGTCGCCGATAACCGAGCGAAAACTTGGTGAGAGCATCATGCGCGACTTCCGGCGCAGTCAGGCGGGCGATGAGGATCCCGATGTACTTGCCTACCTTGACACACTCGGTCGCCGACTGATCGAGGCATCGAAAAGTGGTCAGGATTTTGAGTTTTTCCTGGTTCGCGATTCGAGTCTCAACGCCTTTGCCTTGCCTGGCGGCTTTATCGGTGTGCATGCAGGGCTGATCGCTGCGGCTGAAACCGAGTCGGAACTTGCAGGCGTGCTAGCACATGAAATTGGCCATGTCACCCAACGCCATATTGCGCGTATGCTGGGTAAAAGTCGCGACGCAGGCATTGCGCAAATGGTGGGCTTAGTGCTTGCTGCGCTTGCTGCGCGTTCCAACCCTCAGGCAACGCCAGGCTTGATTGCCCTGGGTCAGCAAGTGGCTCAGGATCAAATGCTATCGTTTTCACGCGATGCCGAACGCGAAGCAGACCGTATTGGTTTTGATACCCTAACCCGAGCTGGTTTTGATCCCCAAGGCATGGTGAGCTTTTTCGGGAGAATTCAACGCGCATCGAGGGTTTACGAATCTGCGGCGCCAGCTTATCTGCGCACCCATCCGCTGACGACAGAGCGGATGTCAGACATGCAAGCGCGAATTCGTCAGGAACGCTACAGACAGTGGCCGGATTCTTTAGGGTTTCGGTTGAGCCGGGCGCGCTTGCAGGCCTTGCTTGACATCAGTGTGGATGGTCTGCGTCGAAGTGCAGAACGTTTTGAGTTTCAGATTAAAGAACAAAGTACGCTCGACTTGGCTGCAGCCTGGTTTGGTCTGGCAACAGTCCGCGAAGCCCAATTACGCTGGGCAGAGGCCTATCAGGCAGCGCAAAAGGCGAATGACTATGTGCAAGCTGAGTCTTTGGGCAACGATTCTGCAGCCTCTGCACTCGATCGCTTGCAGATTCAAGCACTTGCAGGCCAGGGAAAGATGCAAGAGGCGCTCGCGCGCAGTGAGGTAGCGCTACAACGTTTTGCCAGACAAAGGCGGCTGGTGCTTGGGCATGCGGAACTTTTGCTGCGCGCAAAGCGCTTTGACGAAGCCCGGCAGTTGGTTGAATCAATGCTCAGCGAGCGGCAAGACGATTTACGTGCCTGGGACTTGGTCAGCAAGATTTATGCGGCGCAAGGCCAGCGTGCACTCACCCATCGGGCAAGGGCTGAAGTTTACTGGCTCCAAGGTGCCTTACCAGCTGCCATCGAACAATTAAAACTCGCACAATCGGCAAAGGATGCTGACTTTTTTCACGCTTCATCGATCGATGCAAGGCTTCGCGAAGCCCTAGGGCGCTGGCAGGCCGAACGTGCGGCCATGGATCCTCAGCGCGGCCGCGATACGAAGCCGTAGTGACTTGAAGCGTCCTCAACGATTCGCAAAGGGAATCTTTGCTGTCCATGCATCTCAGTTTCCAACATCCAAAGCCAT
>JALQWJ010000207.1 GCA_023258775.1 Burkholderiaceae bacterium
TTTGCGAAGTCGAGATCGACCCAGACACCATGGAAGTGAGTTTGATCAGCTACAGCTCGATGAATGATGTGGGCCGTGTGGTCAATCCCATGATTGTCAGGGGACAGCTCGATGGCGGTGCAGTTCAGGGTATAGGTCAGGCGCTGACCGAAGCCATGGTTTATGACGAAAGTGGTCAGCCACTTTCTGCGAGCTTTTTGGACTACGCTATGCCGCGCGCAGATTTGATTGGGCGCTTCAAGACCGAAATGGACCAAAGCGTGCCTTGCAAAAGTAATCCGCTTGGTGTTAAGGGCGTGGGCGAGCTCGGTACGATCGGCGCCACACCTGCGCTGGTCAATGCTGTTGCCGACGCGTTAGCTCGGGCGGGTCACAGTGAATCCGCCGATGCTTTGCAAATGCCACTGAGTGCTGCGCGCTTATGGCATTTGCTGCATGGCCAAGGCTAGGCTCGCCATGAGTTGCTCCGGGGTGACAGGCTTAAAGAGCACTTGCACCGCGGGGCGACCCTCGGTTAGGGATCTTTGCATGCCTGAGCTTGCGTCGCCGGTGATTAGAATGGCGGGAATTTCCTTATTGAATTCATCACGTAAACGATCGATCAAGGTTGTGCCATAAAGCATTTCGTCAAGTCGATAATCGCTCATGATGACATCGGGCGCACGATCGAGTTCTTGAATCGCGCGGTCGATCGAATAAGCAGAATCACAGCAATAAACCTCGAAGCCACGATGTCTGAGCACCATCGCGGTCGATTCCAGAACCGCTAAATCGTCCTCGATTAGCAGAATACAAACCTGCCGGTTTTGTATCCATGTCCGGGTTTGTAGACTGACCGCTTCGTGGTTTGGCGCGCGATCTGGCATGGGGTCTTTAGGCCTGAAACGGCCATGGTCAGCTTCAATGCTAAAAACAGACCCCTGATGTAAAACAGAACGTACTGAAGCTTTTAACCGCATCAAGTCGCAGCTCCGCTTGACGATAGCAAGACCGAGACCGAGACCATCACGGCGATTCCTGCGCGTATTGCCCAACTGAACATACTCATCAAAGATGCTCTCTAAATGCTCTGGGGAGATACCTACGCCTTGATCTTCGACATGAATCAGATAGGCCACTTGCCCAGACCGATGTCCTTGAGCCATCGAAGCATTATGGACTTCGTCCCAAACACGGATCCGACCGCCGCTTGAATACTTCACGGCGTTATCGACCAAATTAAATAGCGCACGACGAAGAAGTTCAGGATCTGCATAGAGCTCACCAGACCTAAGCTGAACCTCGAGGCTTATGCCTTTGGTTTCAGCGATACTACGAAAGGTGGTGCTTATAGCTTCTCCTAACGCGAGCAAATCGATCGCCTCGTTGCGTGCCTGGATATCGCCCGAGCGCAGGTGTGAAAGTTCGAGTAATGCTTCGAACATATCGCGCATAAGTCGTGCCGACATCTCCATTTTGGTCAGCAAATCGCGTGAGGCCGGCGCGAGTCGCTGCGTGGAAAGTGTGGCAAGCAGCATCATCATCGCTTGCATCGGTTGTCTTAAGTCGTGACTCACCGCTGCTAAAAACCGGGTTTGCATTTGTTGGGCCATCTCAGCACGCTGCCGCTGAAGTTCGGACTGATCGCGACCTTCGCGCAAGGCGATCGCTGATGCTTCGAGCTCGCCTTGCATGCGCAGTGAAGCAAGAAAGCCCTGGTAGAGGCGTGATGAGTTATAGAGCATAAACAACAAAAAGGCACAAAGTGCAAAGGCCATCAACCAGGGATAAGGAAAGTCAGACAGTACATACCAAAGCGCAAGTGGCAAAACTCGCGATGCAGTCGCTGCGATGGTGTAGGGGCGATAACCAATCGATACGATCAGCGAGCTCACGCTCATGAGACAGCATACAAAGGTGTAAATTAAACCTGTAATCTCACTCACGCTTGGCAGCAGAAAAAACGCAGAAATACTCCAGCTAAGACCTGCCAGTACACCGCCAAAACTTGCCCACTGTCCCCATTGCCTTGCACTTCTCGCCAAGGGGTTCGCAAGATAACGCAGATAAAGCAAATGCCTGAGGCTTGCAATAAGGCCGCACAATAATAAGAACGATACCAAGGCTGTTGGCGATGCACCGTCAAACCATAGCAAAGGTCCGATTGCGCCGTTGGCAACGAGTCCGCTTGCGTTGGCAGGTCCCATGGCTTTGTAAAGCGCATCGACTTGTGCCTGCTCGATCGACCAGGTTTTCGATGGTGCGACTAGCTTAGTTTCTGATCGTTCTGAAACCATGCAATTGATGCAGATAAAAGAATGATAAGGCCCGAAAGCGCTAGGCCCGAGCGCAAAGAGCCGCTCCAATCAGCCATCATGCCACTGGCAACAGGGGCGAAAATTTGCGAGGCAGCAAAGGCAATCGTGAAGGTTGCCATGGCAGATCCCCATGCTGGCTTTTGCTGGGTACGCTTGATTAAGGCACTAATGCTTGAAGGTGCGCTAAACATGCCTAATCCAAAAAGCGCAGCTGAGCACTGCATGGCAAGCGTCTGCCAGGCTGGCTCAAAGGGAATCACAGGTAGTAAGGCACCGAGCGATAAGACGAGCAAGATGGCAGACATCGCGCGACCGTTGGGCCAGGTCGCAATCGGTTTTGACCAAATGATGGGGGCAAGTAATGTACTTAGTCCAAGTACGCTCCAAACAATACTCATTTGCAGGCTGCTTGCGCCAATCGCTTTAAGCCAGGCGATGATAAAAGTCATATAAACAATGTAACCAAGCCCAAAGCCAACGTACGCAATAAATGCCGGCAGCAAGGGTTTAAGCGCCCAGTCTGAGCTGCCCTGCGCACTGGTCGGCTCGTCGATTTGCCGTGACGCGACATAAGTAATCCCAAGCATGAGCCAGGATACGACACCCATCGCAAGCCAGGTTTGTGGCCATGCACTGCTACCTTGCGAAGCCATCCACCAAGGGATGAGCAAACCGCAAAGGATTAGGCCAACACCGGCGCCGCCGAAATAAATCGTGATGCACCGCGTTGACCACTGAGGGTCGTTGGGTGCGATATTGCTTGCTAAAGCCCCGCCGCAGATAAAGATTGCAGCACCCCCAATGCCTCCAAGCAGCCTGCATAGGCTTAGCAAATACAGGTCTTGAACAAAGCCTGTGAGGCAAAGTGCAAAGGCCGTTAGCAACATGCCGCGGTTAAATAAAAGGCGGTTTCCCCAGGATTGAACAAGCAGTCGGGTGAGCAAGGCACCGAGCAAATAGCCAAGCGCGTTAGCTGTGTTGAGCGCTCCTGCTTGAGAAAAATTCAAGCTTAAATCCTCTTGCATGCCCGGCAGCACTAAAGCGTAGGCAAAGCGCGCAAACGAATTGGAGACTGAGGGCCCCAAGGAAAGGCCCAAGGCAATCCAAAAGATAGTGGGTTGCTTCAATGT
>JALQWJ010000208.1 GCA_023258775.1 Burkholderiaceae bacterium
GTTATGCAGACAGTGCGTCCCAAAGCAATGCTGCCGGTGGTCTTTTCGCGCCTGGCTTGCCGCGTACAGTGTACGCAGGCATACAGGCGCGATGGTAGGACTGTTACGGTATTGAATGAGGCGAGGAGGGTGTTGGTGACTAGACTTTTGTCATTATGGTTTGCGTTCATGCTGATGCTTTACGCAGGCCAATCGTGGTCACAGCAGCATGGCCATTCGGAAGCGAAAGCACCCGCCCTCGCTGTTTCAGCAGCATTCGATGCGAAGGGATCGCTGTGGCTCGTTGGCTGGCATGGCCCGGGAGCGCTCTATGTACAACGCGTGCTTGATCAGGGAAGGCGGGTCGACGATGCGAAGCGATTGATCAATGTAACCGGCGATGCCGTCTCGGCTTCGGGAGAAAATCGTCCTAAAATCAAGTTCGGTCTTCAAGGGCAAATGCTCATTAGTTACACCAAGCCACTTGCAAAGCCTTACACGGGCGAGATAAGAATGGTGCGCTCGGAAGACGGTGGTTTGAGCTTCTCTGAGCCATTTACTGTGCATCACGATCGGCAGGAAATCACCCATCGATTTGATTCGATAATTGTTGATCGTGACGGTGTTTTGCATACCTTTTGGATTGACAAGCGCGATCAAGCATTGATCCGGGATTCAAAAAAACTCAAACATCGCGAATTAGCAAAACATTATCGAGGTGCGGCGATTTATCGTAATGAGTCCTTCGACGCAGGCTTGACTTTTGGTCCGGACATTAAGGTAGCAGACCATAGCTGCGAGTGTTGCAGGATAGCCTTAACGCTCGATCGTGCTGGTAAACCTGTTGCCATGTGGCGCCATGTCTTTGCACCCAATCTTCGCGATCATGCCGTTTGGCGATGGCTGGCTCCTCATGAGATTCATCGGGCAAGTGAGGACGGCTGGCAATTAGACGCATGTCCTCACCATGGACCCGCCATTGCGCTTGCAAGCGATGGAGGTTTTCATGCTGTTTGGTACGGTGAACGTGAGGGTCTTGCTGCTGTTCGTTACGGTAAGTTGAACGATAAGGGGCTTCCTGCTGCTACGCCTGTTGTCTTGCCTGATAGGGCTGCTGAGCACGCCGATGTGTTACGGCAAGGATCGACACTCGTGATGACCTGGCAGGTCTTTGATGGTCAGCGAAGTATTTGGAAGGCTTGGGTGTCGCAAGACGAGGGTAGGCAGTTCACAAGCCTTGTGCTTGGTGAACATCTTGGAAAGCATGACTATCCAATACTTGTAGGTTCGCCCAGCGAAGGCATTTGGGCTGTCTGGAACACAGATCAAGGCCTGCGATTGCGGAAGATTGATTCCTGAAAAGCGTGCGTTATATGTTGCGTATCTATCAAATTCTGGTCTGTTGCCTGTTGAGCCTGGTCCTTGATTCAGGACTACAAGCAGCAGAGCAGAACTTAAGTTCCTCATTCAAACCTGAAAGCTTTCAAGCCTTCATCGATCAGAAAACCCCAAGCATGATTGTCTTTTCGGCGAGTTATTGCGCCCATTGTCCTGCGGTTGTTCGTTCACTTGCGAAGCAATCTCGTCGTATGGCCAAGCCGCCGAGGCTAATCGTTGTTATGGCAGACGAGTTACCCTCGCAGGCGGATAAGAATCGTATATATAACGATGTGGATCGCTTGATGGTCTTTGAGGGCAGTGAGATGGCGATTCGTCACGCGGTAAACCCGACTTGGCGTGGTCTAACGCCCTTTGTTGTCTTGGTGGGTAAGGACGGTCGAGCGAGCTACTTTAATGGACAGCCGCCAGGGCCCGACCTGCAAGCGTGGTTAAGTCAACAAGCGCCCTGACAAGTTGTCTACTTTGACTCGGATCTAAGGTACGGCGACCCTTTCGGCTCACTCGGCTCGATCCGCCTTGTCCAGCAATGTCAGTGCGCGCTCGGTGTTGCCACGCGACGCACGCGTTTCGAAGCGCACGCGGGCGTCGTAGTTAGCGAGCGCAACCGTAGCCAACTCGTCCATCAGCTTATTGATGCTGATCGAGTTCGACTTCGCGAGTGCCTTCAGGCGCTCATGTTTGTCATCCGGCAAACGAATCGTCAGGGTCGACATGGAAAGACCTCCAAGCATTGCTCGGGCGTGAGCACCCGCAGCGTCGGGAACTTCAATTCGCCGCGCGCAACATCCCGCAGATTGCGCGTCACGATTGCATCGGCCTGAGCTGCCACAGCCAACTCGATCAGGTGGTTGTCGCCTTCGTCCGGCAGGTTCGGCCGCCAAGCGTAGAACACTTCCACCCAGCGGCAGCGGCTCATTAGGCCGTCTAATACTTCGCCACGTTCCTTGGTCGACAGCGCGGAGCGGGCGAACAACTCGGCACGGCCCAGCACGTCTTCGTACTCCGCCAGCAATGCAGGCCCAAGCACGGGCTGGTATCGGCCCTGGAGACATGCTCGAAGTACGGCTCTGCCAGTGCCTCCGCCTCGCAAGAGCGCGCCGACCAGCACATTGGTGTCTAATACGATTAACGCCATCGTATATGATAGCACAGATGCTATCATATTGTCGGACCTACGAGTCAAGTGCGCTCAGATGTTTGACTGATTCCATCGAGTGGTGAGTCCAAAGCGTGTACGAAGGCTGCGCGTTGACAGGTTGCGTAATTTGACTCGGATCTACGGTCACGGCGATGCTTTCGGTTCACTCGGCTGCAGCACCTCGCCAGCAAAACGGCAGTCAACCTTAATCTTGGGATAGCGCTCCCTCATGGCGGCACAATGACGTCTGGCTTGAGCTTTGGTATAAAACATCGCATCAAAGCCGCTCACGATTCGTTCGTTAAAAAATAAGTCGTAGCCCACGCCATGCACATTGGGAACCGGACCCAAGTAATCATCCATAGCGGGTAGCACGCAGGCATCGGCTTGATCCTGCAATTGTCTCAAATCCTGTGAGTGAGGAAAAATTCGCGGACTTAGCAAAAGCTTAGCCCTCTCAGTGTCTGTTAGTGAGCCAGGGTTGATCGCCACGCCGCTGCCTCGGCTTCTGTGCCGCGGGTTGTATGACATGATTGATTCACTTTCGCTCATGCTTTGACCCGAGCAATTGACATGGGTAAGCCCAAAGGCATGGCCGAGTTCGTGTACTAGTGTGCTATAAAAACCGTATCGCAAGCGTCTATACTCGAGCACAACAATGCCCCCGCCCCCATTGACGCCTCCGTTAAAGCTGCGGCCACCTCCACCCCAGTGCGGTCGATAAAGCTGCATATTGGGATTAACAAGTATAAAAACAAAAACACTTGGTTCGATATAACGATTGCTGCCTCGAAGTTCAAGTATTTCCTTGAGCATGGCATGTTCGAAGTCTGGTGCTAACTTTTGGGACGGATCCCTTGTTTGTTCCTGTGTTTGGCCCTGTGTTTGGCCCTGTATGT
>JALQWJ010000209.1 GCA_023258775.1 Burkholderiaceae bacterium
ATTGGGTTTCAGCGATCGGGGTTCGAATAAACATCCATTAAAACGACTTTTCGAGCACCTCAAAGGTTGTTGGTTCGCTGGCCTGGCCGCGGTTTTGGCCATGGTACTCGAATATGTCGTTAAGCTAGAGGCTCTCATTCGATAGAATGTTCCAACTTGTCGGTGCGGCATGAAACGGTTCAAGAGGAATCTGACGGCAAAGAGGCTTTTGAAAGCCGCTTAGGTTTGAATTTGCTGTTTTTGTCTGCACCTTTTTACACTTTAATGCTTTATGAGGAGTAAACGCCATGTCGATGGCCGACCGCGATGGGCTGATCTGGTTTGATGGACAAATGGTGGACTGGCGAAGTGCCAACATCCATGTGCTCACCCATTCGCTGCACTATGGCATGGGCGTTTTCGAGGGCGTACGTGCGTACAACACGGTCAAAGGTACGGCTATCTTTCGACTTCACGAACATACCAAGCGCCTTTTTAATTCAGCCAAGATTTTCCAGATGGAGATCCCATTCAGCCAAGAGATACTGATCGAAGCGCAACGCGCTGTAGTCCGTGAGAACAAGCTTGAATCCTGTTACATCAGACCAATCGTCTGGGTTGGATCGGAAAAGCTCGGCGTCTCAAAACTTGGCAACCGCATCCATGTTGCGATCGCAGCCTGGCCTTGGGGCGCTTATTTAGGCGAGGATGGCCTCGCCAAAGGCATCCGTGTCAAGACCTCCTCATACACAAGGCATCATGTGAATGTGTCGATGGTTAGGGCCAAGGCGAGCGGCTACTACGTAAACTCGATTCTTGCCAACGCCGAAGTCACCGCGCATGGCTATGACGAAGCCCTCTTGCTAGACACCGAAGGTTATGTCTCTGAAGGTGCTGGAGAAAACGTTTTCATGGTTCGCGATGGCGTGCTCTACACCCCTGATCTGGCTTCCTGTCTTGATGGGATCACAAGAAACGCTGTGATTACGATTGCAGAGGATTTTGGTATCCAGGTGAAGGAAAAGCGCATTACTCGAGACGAAATGTATTGTGCCGACGAGCTCTTTTTCACGGGTACTGCTGCTGAGGTCACACCAATTCGTGAACTCGACGACCGTTGCATCGGTGCCGGCGCCAGAGGTCCGGTCACCGA
Source organism: Burkholderiaceae bacterium (assembly GCA_023258775.1). Lineage (GTDB taxonomy): Bacteria > Pseudomonadota > Gammaproteobacteria > Burkholderiales > Burkholderiaceae_E > UBA3064. The sequence goes on from JALQWJ010000209.1 coordinate 1,133, forward strand.
ACGTTTGCAAACCATGTTTTTTGACGTGGTGAACGGAAGAGCCGAACGCTACGCTCACTGGCTTACTTCGGTCTAAGACCGCTTTGCAGGAAAAATAACCATGAGTGACATGCAAACCAAGACAGGCGCTGGGATTGCCCCGGTTGAACTCCTTGCATCAGACCTTCCCGCTTTTTGCCCCAACCCGAAAATGAGCCTGTGGAATCACCACCCACGAGTTTTTCTGGATGTAACCAAGACCAAACTTGTGAACTGCCCCTATTGCGGCACTGCTTATAAGCTCAAGGATGGGGAAAAAGTACAAGGACACTGAATCCAGAACACTTGCCGCTCGTTGAGAAATGAAGGACAAGTTTTCTCCTATGCGATACGAGAGCAGCGAGGCTGCCGAGGACGCGCTATATGAGGCTCTAGCTCAGGGCGATCTCAATACACTCATGGCGCTATGGAGCGATGAAGAAGATAGCGTTTGCATTCATCCTTCAGGTCCTCGCCTGCTTGGCCTTGATGCGATCAGGCAATCGTGGGCTTTAATCCTGTCTCAAGGCAATCTTGTGATCGATCGATCTCAGCTTCAGATCATTGCCGCAGGAACGCTTGCCATTCACAACCTGATTGAAACCATCAACGTGCGAGAGGCTGGTGGCGCCCGAGCTTTTCATATGGCCTGCACCAATGTTTATATGCATGGCAGTCGAGGATGGCGTATGGTTTTGCATCACGCTGCTGCGGTCCAAGACAACGCAAACCAGCCAAGCGAAGGTATCCCCCAGCCACGTGTCTTGCACTGAGCAAACGCTGCAAAGCCTGCAGGCCTACCGCGCGCCGGGGTGGGCCAGTAATGCACATGTGCAAACCGTTGTTGCGTCAAGACTGAGCAAAAAGCCTGGCGTTATTTATCGGCGGGAGATCTGGGAAAGCCCAGATGAGGATGTACTCGCTGTTGATGCAGTTGATGGAATTAAGACTTCTGAAGCCAGCAATACTGAAACTGCGGCGGCACCAACCCAAGCAATCCATCTGGTGCTTTTTCACGGACTTGAAGGAAGCGCTCAAAGCCATTACAGCTTGGCGATCATGCACGAGGCAACCAGACGCGGATGGAGCGCCAGTGTTGTTCACTTCCGCGGTTGCGGCGGACTGCGAAATCGCAAGCCAAGGGCTTATCACTCTGGAGATAGCCGCGAAATCGATTGGATCTTGCGACGTTTCAGAAGTAAGCACCAACGTCTACTTTTTGCAGTTGGCATTTCTTTAGGCGCCAATGCACTACTTAAATGGCTTGGCGAACAAGGTCATGAGGCAAGCACCGTTGTTGATGCTGTTGTTGGTATTTGCCCGCCACAGGACTTGCGAGCAGGTGCATATGCCCTGGCAAGCGGCATTAATCTGATGTACATGCGTTATTTTCTTCATAGCTTAATTCCAAATGCGCTCGAGCGTTTGGAGCGATTCCCAGGCCTGTATGATAGGGATAACATTATTAGATCTAAAACTTTTATTGAATTTGACGAGTATGTAACCGCTCCACTGCACGGTTTCAAAAGCGCAGAACATTATTGGGCTAGCAGCTCTTGCGGACCATGGCTTGAAGCGATTCGAAGCCCCTGCCTCGTTATCAATCCCTTGAACGATCCATTTGTTCCTGCTCACTCGCTGCGTCCCCCAGCGGGTATGCACCCAAAACTGAAACTTGCCTATCCACGCGATGGCGGCCATGTGGGGTTCATTGAAGGTGGCATACCCGCGTCAATTGCATGGATGCCTCGCAAAATTTGTTCCTGGCTCGAGGCAAGCGCCCGTGGATAAAAACGTACATGGATGACGAGGTAAAAAGCGCCATGAAGCGATGGCCACAGGTACCTGCGGTTTTCGGATGGTTACGCCTTGACGCAAGAGCTCAATGGCACCTGATTCAAAGGGATGCGCCCGGCTTTGATCCAGCCTTGCATGAGCTCGGCGAGCCGATTACGAGTCCGCCCATTATTGACTTTATCGGTCGCAATTATGAAAGCGATCCTGAAGGACGCTGGTTCTGGCAAAACGGGCCGCAACGAGTCTATGTGGATCTTGATACAGCGCCTTTAATTTTAAGGGTACTTGAATCAACCAAGGACTCGAGCAAACGGCGTCTTGTTACCCACACGGGCTATCTCATCAATGAGATTGAAGATCCTTGCGTCGATCAGCTCGGACGGGTTTTCTTGCGCTGTGAGCTTGGGCCCGCAATGATTCACGATCTGGACCTGGCCCAGTTAAA
>JALQWJ010000020.1 GCA_023258775.1 Burkholderiaceae bacterium
CTATTTGACATTGCCACATCGATCAAAGGCTCCGAACCGATTGGCGAAGCACCCTGTCCCACAGCATGTAAAAACCCTTAAGCTTGCAAAAGGGGCTTTGGCGTCTCGTCAGAGCATTTGACGAACACATTAAACGGTTTATTTTGGTTGGAGGCGGGGGTCGGAATCGAACCGGCGTCCACGGCTTTGCAGGCCGCTGCATAACCACTCTGCCACCCCGCCAGGAGTGCCAACATTCGTGCGTGTAAGAAGCGATGGAGCGGGAAACGAGTCTCGAACTCGCGACCTCAACCTTGGCAAGGTTGCGCTCTACCAACTGAGCTATTCCCGCGTTATGACTAGACTGTGAAGTATGGCTCGAAGCGCGGCTTTTGTCAAAGCGACAGTGCTTTTAAGCGCTAACCTTGGTCGTTGACGACACATTTTGCGTGCTTAGTGTTAGTCACCTTTACCCGGGTCCATTGCTCCTCGCAAATATGGCCAAGCTTGATTCAAGTAATAGAACATGGACCAAATTGTAAGAAGTGCCGCAACCAAGACTAACCACTGCCCCAATTGCAGCACATCGACACCGAGCCAAGGCCTTCCCCAAAGCAGCATCGGTATCGATATAAGTTGTGAGGCGGTCTTCAACTTACCAACCCAATGCACAGCAACACTTTTTCGCTGGCCCAACTCGGCCATCCATTCCCGGAGTGCAGAAATCGTAATCTCGCGGCCGATAATCACAAAGGCTACCCAGGCTTCGACTCTGCCAAGTGTGAGCAGCATCACTAGAGCGGCCGCTACGATCAGCTTATCGGCTACTGGATCCAAGAATGCACCGAAAGCGGTTGTCACTGCAAGTTTTCGAGCAAGCCAGCCGTCAAGCCAGTCAGTAGCGGCAGCAAGCATGAAAAGCGCTGTTGCCATTCCATCGCGCAGTTCAGAACGAATTGGAAGAACATAAAGGACAACCAACAAAGGGATTGCAACGACCCTCGCCCAGGTTAACCAATTAGGCAGCTTTGCAATCATGTGCGTAATTGTTGGTAAAGGGATTCAGCGAGCCGCTTTGAGACGCCTTCGACTTGTGCAAGTTCGTCAATGCTTGCTGCCATAACGCCTCGCAAGCCCCCAAATCTGGTGAGCAAGCGTTGTTTTCGTCTTGGCCCAATACCTTCAATCTCGTCAAGCCGGGATTGTTGTCTTGCCTTGTCGCGCTTGGCCCGCATGCCTGAGACAGCTACCCGATGCGCTTCATCGCGGATTTGCGCAACGAGCATCAGCACAGCTGAATCTGGGGCTAATTCAAGCGCTTGCCTGCCATCTGCAAAAAGAAGGGTTTCTAGCCCGACCTTGCGTCCATCGCCTTTGGCAACGCCAACAATACGATTAAGTGGAAAACCCTGCGATGCAAAAAGCTTTGCGGCAACCGAAACCTGCCCCTTACCGCCGTCGACAAGCACCAGGTCTGGCAAGGATTGTGGGTTGCTCGCGTAGCGGCGTTCAAGCACCTGAGCCATAGCCGCATAGTCATCACCTGCCGTGATGTTTTCAATATTATATCGACGAAAAAGTTTTGGCTGCATGGCGTGCTGCTTGTAAACGACACAGCTTGCCTGAGTCGCCTCACCCGCGCTATGGCTGATATCGAAGCACTCGATCCGGAAATCTTCAGAACTGCTTGTACTCTGGGTTGCGAGCATCGCAATTAGGGCTTCAGTTCGTTCTTGTGCACTAGAACGTTGTAATAAATGCTGTTTGAGATTAATGTCAGCGTTGGTTTGCGCTTGCTGCAACCATTGTCTGCGAATCCCTTGAGGACTTCTGAGCCATTGCACACTTAATCCGGCCTGCAAGTCGCACCAGACCTTCAGACTATCGCTTGGTGAGAAACTTGCAAGAATTACAGCTGGAAGCGGCGCAGACTCGTAATAGCCCAGGACAAAGCGCTCAAGGAGTTCTGCCTGAGCCTCTTCACCCCAAGGATCGGTCTCACTTTGTCCCGGCAAGGTTAATTGAAAACTGCGATCTCCAAGATGTCTGCCGCCACGTACACTCGCGAGCACTAGGCAGGCACGGCCCCCCTGGTAAGCAAAGGCAATAACGTCGACATCATGATCACCCTCGGATTCCATTGACTGCTGCTGCAAGACTTTGGCAAGTGCAGCCATCCGGTTACGGTAGACAGCCGCCTTTTCAAAGGCCATCCTGGCGCTGTGTTCCAACATAAGCACTTCAAGTTCTTCGAGCACTTGTTTGCTGTCTCCACGCAAAAATCGCAAGGCGCGCTGAACATCAGCCCGGTACTCAAGCTCGTCGATCAGGCCAACACATGGCGCGCTGCATCGACCGATTTGATGCTCAAGACAGGGGCGGGTTCTGTTAGCAAAAACTGAGTCATCACAGGTTCTCAGATGAAACACTTTTTGGAGTATTTGCAAACTCTCTTTCACGGCCCACGCGCTTGGGAATGGCCCAAAAAAGTGTCCCTTGGCCTGTGTTGAACCTCGGTAATAAGCGATGCGTGCAAAGCGATCGTCTGTAACACGTAAATAGGGATAGGTTTTGTCGTCGCGAAACAAAATGTTGTAGCGCGGCTTGAGTTGCTTGATGAGATTGTTTTCAAGTAGTAGTGCTTCAGTCTCCGAGGCGGTGATGCTGAATTCGACCGCGTGAACCTTACTCATCATGTGGGCAATTCGCGGACTGAGCTGTCGCTGCTGAAAATACGACGACACCCTGCGTTTGAGGTTGCCCGCCTTCCCAACGTAGAGTAGCGCAGCCTCCCGATCAAACATCCGGTACACGCCCGGACGCTGCGGTAGGCTGGCAATTAGTGCCGCGGCATCAAAGCTTGCAGGCGGCGCTGATAGGTCTTGCTGCTTTTCCATGTTAAGTGACTTAGAAGTTCGTCGGCTAGATCGGGACGGTTACAGACCAAGACCATATCGCAACCTGCACCAAGTGCTGCCCTCGCACGATCCGTGATTGAACCCGCAACATGAGCCGCTTCCATGGTTAGATCATCGCTGAAAACAAAACCTTCAAAGCCCAATTTCTTACGCAAAATTTCGTTAATCCAGCGTTTTGAGAAACCTGCCGGCTTGTCGTCGACCGATGGATAAACAATATGGGCGGGCATCACTGAACGCAATAACGATCCAAGGCTTTGATATGGAAAAACATCGATTGCGAGGATTTGATCGAGCGATCGCTCGTCAATCGGTAGTGCAAGATGAGAGTCAGCACTTGCCCAACCATGTCCTGGAAAGTGTTTGGCGCAGTGGGACATGCCTTGGGCATGAAGCCCGCCTATCAACGCCCGGGATAGCATGCAAACCACCCTGGGGTCATGATGAAATGCTCTGTTACCGATCACTTCCGAGTGTCCGTGATCTACATCGAGGACTGGTGTAAAACTTAAATCTACCCCGCAAGCGATTAACTCACTAGCCATTTGCTCGCCGATAGCTGCGGCGTCTTGACAGGCTTGCAGCGGATCTTTATCCCAAGTTTCTCCGAGCGATCTCATCGGTGGAATCGCTGTAAAGCCCTCACGAAAGCGCTGTACTCGACCCCCTTCATGATCCACTGCAATAAGAAGGGGTGGATCACGAAGCTCGTGAATCTCAGCACACAGTCGCTTGAGTTGGTTTCGGTTCTTGAAATTTCTTGAAAATAGAATCACGGCGCCGACCAGCGGATGTGAGAGTCTAAGACGCTCATGGGTTGTGAGCTTTGTTGATTGCACATCGACCATGACACAACCGCGAGGTATTGCTATGGCTTTAGCGCTTGTCGAGACAGATTTCGCCGGCATCGGTAAAGCGTCAGACGTCATGGCAATTTCTCTTCCGTTTCTAAGATCACAAAGGCGATTGCCGCATCTTGCTCATCGCTGATTGACACATGGGCTTTGAGGCGTCGGGCCTCAAGCCAACGGGCAAGTTCTCCATGCGGATAGGCGTTTGGTTTGCCACTGCTATCGTTTAGCACTTCAAGCCTGGGCATCAGCATGGGAGCGCGTAAGCCCAATCCCATGGCTTTTGAAAACGCTTCTTTGGCGGCAAAACGTTTTGCAAGATAGTGAATGCCCTGCCGTTGGTTTCTTTGCAAGCGATTCGCAAACACAACAAGCTCTTGCGAACCAAGAATACGTCTGGCAAATCGATCTCCCCAACGCTGATACGCCGAATCAATACGATGGATCAAGACGCGATCGATGCCTATGCCGAAGGTTGGCATGCGCGCTCACGGATTAAACGTTTCATCTCACGCACGGCATCCCGCATACCAACGAAAATTGCCCGCGAGACAATTGCATGACCGATATGCAGCTCGCGAATCCCGGGCAGTGCTGCAATCGGCTGTACGTTGACATAATTGAGTGCATGCCCCGCGTTAAACCGCATGCCCAAACTTCGGATACGTTCCCCAGCCTTGGCAATGTTTTGCAAAGCTTCGAGCACCGCTGGACTTTGGGCATCGCGACCACCGTCAAAAAAGGCAGCAGCATAGGGGCCGGTATGGATCTCGCAGACACTTGCGCCGATTCTTGCCGCCGCTTCGACTTGCGCTATTTCCGCGTCGATAAACACACTACACATAATCCCTGCCTCTCCGAGCCTCGTGATGACCTCGCGCAGGCGCGCTTCCTGCGCAAGCACATCAAGACCACCTTCTGTGGTGATTTCGTGACGGCCCTCGGGAACCAACATGGCCATTTGCGGTTTGATCTTGCACGCAATGGCAACCATCTCATCTGTTGCAGCCATCTCAAGATTTAGCTTGATATGGGTGAGTTCAACTAACCTTCGAACATCCTGATCTTGGATGTGACGACGGTCTTCACGTAAATGAACCGTGATGCCATCAGCACCTCCTAAATGAGCTTCCACGGCAGCCCAGACAGGATCTGGTTCGTAAGTACGCCTCGCCTGACGAACGGTTGCGACGTGATCTATGTTTACACCGAGTTCAACCATGATTTTGCTTTTGCCTTTTTGCTCGCCGATTGCATGGGCACTAAAGGTCGCGCCTCACTGGGGACCTTGTCATTGACTGCAATTCAAACAGCATTTTACGTGTGTATAGCGCTCGTCCTTCCAGGTAATGACCAAGAATACGTCTGGTCAGGCGCTTAGCCTGCTGGCGATGAATGCCGTGTTCAAGTACGCCTTGAGCCAGCGACCTCAAGGTATCGCCCTCAATGAAGTCACTACGTTCCTGTGTTGTATAGCGCTCATCAAAATCGTCCGTCGCTGCTGCCGCTTGCAAAGGCTTGCTGTCATCAATCCATGCCATGCTCTCGCTAGCGAACCTTGCCTCGACCCGCTTAAAGCCTACCTCAGGCAGCCAGCGATATTGAGCCTGCGCTTCAATGGCGAAACCCTCGCAATCAACCTGCAAATCTGGTGCGTAGCCAGACTCGCGCAATAAGGTCCATTCAAAGCGGCGAAGGCAGTCTTCATGTTCGCTTGCTTCTAGCTCTGTTAGCTCGATAAGTGCCTGCGTATAAGCGTCATAAAGTTGAGGATGAGCATCGTCTCGAGGCAGGAGTCGGATAAGAAGTTCGTTCAAATAAAAAGCACACATTAAGGCTTGCGCTTGTGGTGCTTCGATCCCACCGACCCATTCGGCCGAGGTGAGGGTTTGCAATTCGCCCCTTCCGATCCAAGCCAATCGTAGGGGCTGAAAAGCGAGCAGCACAGGCCTTAATTCGGAACGAGGTCGTCTCGCACCCTTTGCAATAAGTGCGATTCGCCCGTGGTGCCTCGTAAAAACATCAAGAACAAGTGAGGTTTCTCGCCATGCAACCCGGTGTAATAAAAATCCCGGCTCGTCGTTGATGCGTTGGCGGCGTTGCTGTTGGACCGCAGCGACCATCGCTACTGTCCGTACCCATAGGCAGCGAGACCTTGCTCGTTAGAGGCCCAATCGTCACGTACTTTCACATGCAGTCCCAAAAACACCTTGCTACCGAAGAGTCGCTCCATATCGCGTCTTGCATCAGTGCCAATCCTTTTTATGCCCTGGCCGGCATGACCTAGCACGATCGCGCGCTGAGCCTCTCTTTGCACAACAATCGATGCCTCGATGCGTCGAAGTGATGCTTCATCGCTGAACTGCTCGATCAGCACAGTACTCTGGTAGGGAAGCTCATCACCGAGCAATCGAAAAAGTTTCTCGCGAATAATTTCTGCTGCTAAAAATCTTTCTGATCGGTCGGTAAATTCATCCGAAGCAAAGCGCGCTGAGTCCACAGGCAGATGCTTCTTACAGGCCTCGATCAAGACCTCGATTTGCGTGGCGCGCTCGGCCGATACCGGAACGATTGCGCTGAACTCGGCACGTTGTACCAAGTCTTGCGCAAGTGCGTAAAGTCTTGTTTGAACCTTGATACGATCTATTTTGTTGAGTACTGCAATTTTATTGGATTGTCGTTCTAAACGCGATAACACTTGCAAATCTTCATCGACCAAACCCTGTGCAGCGTCAATCACCCAAAGCACTATGTCGGCTTCCTCGATGACTTGTTCGGCTGTGCGATTGAGCATGCGGTTCATGGCCGAGCGCTGTTTGCGCTGCCAGCCAGGCGCGTCAAGAAAGATGAGTTGTGCATCTTGGTCGGTACGCAAGCCCAAAATCCGATGCCTTGTCGTTTGAGGACGATGCGAGGTAATAGCAAGCTTTTGACCGATCAGGCGGTTAAGAAGACTTGATTTACCGACATTGGGTCGACCGACGATGGCAATCGTGCCGCAGCGAAACTCGCCTTGTTTATCTTCCATCGGCTTACTGTGAAGCCCGTTGGTGCCGTGCTTGCCATCTCTCCAAGACGATCGCTGCAGCAGCTTGCTCTGCCTGGCGCTTACTCGCGCCACGGGCAACTGCCTGCAAGTCCAGCGCCTCGACCTCGCAACGCACCTCAAACTCTTGCGCATGAGCCTGACCGTGTTGAGCAACAATGCTGTAGCGTGGGATCGCGAGCCTTTGCCGTTGCAATTGCTCTTGTAATTGTGTTTTGTGGTCTTTGGCTAATATCAGCGGATCGATTTGATCGATGAGATTTTTAAAGACCGAATCAACAAAGACTTTCGCTGAGGCAATGCCACCGTCGTGGAAGATTGCACCAAGGCAGGCCTCGAAGGTATCCGCAAGCATTGATGCGCGAGCCCATGCTTGGTTTTTGCGCTCACCCTCACCAAGCCGAACGTAATTACCGAGATCTAATGACTTCGCAAGTTCGGCCAGCGTCGATTCCCGGACAAGGCTTGCGCGAGTACGAGATAAGCTACCCTCGTCAAGCTTTGGGAACCGCTCGAATAATTGTTGGGCAATCAGCAGATTCAAAACCGCGTCGCCTAAGAACTCAAATCGTTCATTGTGGGGCTGACCATAGCTGCGATGGGTAAGCGCTTCTTCAAGCCACTGAATGTGTGTGAATCGATACGACAAGCGCTCCTGAAGCCGCGTTAGTAAAACCGGCCAATGCGCTTGAGATCGCTGAAATTCATCCATATAAAGAAAGCTCGTCCGACAATGTTTTGCTCAGGCACAAAGCCCCAAAAACGACTGTCGAGACTGTTGTCACGATTATCTCCCATCATGAAGAAATGTCCTTGGGGAACGGTACATTCCACACTGTCAGCATCAAATCGACATTGATCTTTTTGCTTGAAGCTGTCCATTGGATGGACGAAAGATGGTTTGCCCGGTTCCGTCAGCACCAAATGTTCGCGATCGCTTAGCTTTTCGCGGTACTGCTTGGTGTATGACAATCGATCCGCATCAAAAAATTCGCCATCCGCTCTGAGGTCAACCGCTTTCCCATTAACGCTGAGCGTACCGGCTCGCCACAAAACCTTATCCCCCGGGACACCGACAAGACGCTTGATGTAGTCAAGACTGGGATCAGGCGGGTATCGAAATACCACCACATCGCCGCGTTGCGGTTGTCCAAGGTCAATGATTTTCTTGTGGATCACTGGCAATCGAACCCCGTACTCGTACTTATTGACCAGAATCAAGTCACCGATCAGCAAGGTGGGAAGCATCGAGCCCGAGGGTATACGGAAAGGCTCTGCTACAAAAGAGCGCAATAAAAAAATTACAAAAAAAACAGGAAAAAGCCCCGCCGTGTAATCGACCCACCAGGGATCAGCTTGTTCAGGATCGCGACGGGGCGCCCAAAGCCATCGGTTCAGAGCCCACATTGCACCTGTAAACAGAACAACGAAGAACAAAATAAGAGAAAAATTCATCGGTCGTCAACCTGCAGAACGGCTAGAAAAGCCTCTTGAGGAATTTCAACAGATCCGACCTGCTTCATTCGCTTTTTGCCGGCCTTTTGCTTTTCGAGCAATTTTTTCTTTCGGGTTATGTCGCCGCCGTAACACTTCGCCAAAACATTCTTGCGAAGCGCTTTCACGTTTTCGCGGGCAATAATATTGGACCCAATCGCGGCTTGAATCGCGACGTCATACATTTGCCGCGGGATCAATTCACGCATCTTCGAGACCAGCTCACGCCCACGGCTTTGCGACACCGAACGATGAATCATCAACGATAAGGCATCAACCCGGTCGCCATTTACGAGCACATCGAGTTTGATCACATCGGCTGCGCGGTACTCGAGAAAATCGTAGTCCATCGAGGCATAGCCTCGCGAGACCGACTTGAGTTTGTCGAAGAAATCGAGAACGATCTCATTCATAGGTAATTCATAAGACAAATGAACCTGACGCCCGTGATAGGCGAGGTCGGTTTGTACACCTCGCTTATTCGTGCACAGCGTAATGACCGCACCGACATAGTCCTGCGGTACAAAGATCTTCACTGCCACCATGGGCTCACGAATCTCTTCAATTTTTGATGGATCTGGCATTTTCGAGGGATTCTCAACCCGATGCATCGTACCGTCTCGCAAGATCAATTCATAGACAACGGTGGGCGCTGTCGTAATTAAATCCATATCGAATTCGCGCTCAAGACGCTCTTGCACAATATCCATGTGCAATAAACCCAGAAACCCGCATCGGAAACCAAAACCCAATGCTTGTGAAACTTCGGGTTCGAACTGCAAGGATGCATCGTTGAGTTGAAGTTTTTCGAGCGCCTCGCGCATGGCTTCGTATTGATTAGCCTCGACGGGGTAAAGCCCTGCAAAAACCGATGGCTTTATTTCCTTAAACCCTGGAAGCGCATTTGCAGCAGGCGCCTGCACGTGGGTGAGCGTGTCGCCGACCTTTGCAGCCTTGAGCTCCTTGATACCGGCAATGACAAATCCCACTTCGCCAGCCGCAAGAAACTCTCTACTTTGAGACTTTGGCGTGAAGACACCAACTTGTTCGCAAACATAGTGTGTGTCGGTTGCCATGAGCCGAATCCGATCTCTTGGCTTAAGCCGACCGTTCACGACGCGAACCAGCATGACCACACCCACGTAGTTATCAAACCACGAATCAATAATCAAAGCCTGTAGCGCATCGCTTTCGCTGCCTCTCGGGGGCGGAATCTTAGCAACTACCGTTTCCAGAATTTCATCGATACCTACGCCGGTTTTCGCGCTTGCACGCACCGCATCGCTTGCGTCAATACCAATCACATCCTCAATTTCCTCTGCCGCCGTGTCCGGGTCAGCCGAGGGTAAATCCATTTTGTTGAGCACTGGAAGAACTTCAACATTAAGCTCGATTGCGGTGTAGCAGTTTGCAACGGTTTGTGCCTCAACACCTTGAGTGGCATCTACCACCAGCAGAGCCCCCTCGCAGGCCGAAAGCGACCGGCTGACTTCGTAGGAAAAATCAACATGCCCCGGTGTATCGATCAGATTGAGCCTATAGGTTTTTCCATCCTTGGCAAGGTAGCGAAGGGCCGCAGTCTGCGCCTTGATCGTGATGCCCCGTTCCTTCTCTAGATCCATTGAATCGAGAACTTGAGCTTCCATTTCCCGATCGCTTAAGCCGCCGCAGCGCTGAATCAAACGGTCGGCAAGTGTGGACTTGCCGTGATCGATATGCGCGATGATCGAGAAATTACGAATATCTAGCATGAACTCAGCGTCCAGGTCGGATCGGCACATACTGGGCCGAATCGCCGCGTCGAACGAGTGCCACAACGGCACGGGTTCGATCGAGTTTCGCGACAACATCATTGAACTGTGCAAGGTTGGCAATCTCTTGATTATTGATCGACAAAATCAAGTCACCGGCCTGAACACCTGCTCTTGCTGCTGGTCCGTCGACTGCATCGACTTGAACCCCACCGCGCAAGCGAAGTTGATTGCGACGTTCATCGCTCAACTCTGACACCACCAATCCAAGAAAATTGCTTGGTGCGGCACCCGGTGTACTTCGCGGCGCAGCGGCACGAGCGGTCCGATCGGGCTCTGCCTCAGACACCACGACGACCAAGTCCTTGGGCACGCCCTTTCTCCAAATTCCGAGACTCGCCTTTGTGCCCGGTTTGGTGCCTCCCACAAGTCTTGGCAGATCAGAAGATCGCTCAATTGGTTTGCCCTCATAGCGCAGAATAATGTCACCGGCCTCAAGGCCTGCGCGCTCGGCTGGAGAGCCTCTTTCGACATTTCGCACCAAGGCTCCAGCAGCCTTAGGCAGACCGAGCGCCTCTGCAACCTCTTTACTGACTTCAGCAATACCAACGCCCATTCGCCCGCGAATCACGCGACCGCTGCTCCGCAGTTGCTCATAAACCCTTTGGGCCTCGTCGATCGGTATTGCAAAGGAAATACCCATGAAGCCGCCGGTTCTCGAATAAATCATCGAGTTGATACCAACAACCTCACCGCGCAAATTAAGTAAGGGTCCCCCAGAGTTACCAGGGTTGACCGCAACGTCGGTTTGAATAAAGGGCAAATACTCGCCTGTTTCGCGCCCTTTCGCAGACACAATACCAGCTGTGACCGTGCTGTCGAGACCGAATGGCGAACCAATTGCGACCACCCATTCCCCGACCCGAAGTTTATTGCTGTCCCCAAAGCTCAAGCGAGGCAAGCCGCTTGCCTCCACTTTCAACAGCGCAACATCGGTACGCTCGTCTGAACCGATCAGCCGTGCTTTGAACTCGCGCCGGTCGGTCATTGTGACGATGATTTCATCGGCGCCGTTAACGACATGGTGATTGGTCAGCACGTAGCCATCTGCTGTAATGATAAAACCCGAACCGACGCCTCGAGGTACCTCATCGGGTCCGCCACCACGACCGCGCGGAGCATTCGGCGAAGGCATCGGACCAGGTCTAGGCATAAAGCGACGAAAAAACTCCGCCATGGGATCTTCTGCTTCGGATCGTGCAGCAGCGTTAGGATCACGTTTTTCGATCGTTCTAATATTGACCACGGCTGGACCGACTTTTTCGACTAAATCAGCGAAATCAGGAAGCCCTCGAACCGTTGCTGACAAGGCTGCGGGGGGCGAGGCTTGTGCATGACTCAAAAGCGGTGCGGCCAACGAGCATGTCAACACCAAAGCTGCCAGGGGTCTTGCTAGACAGCTTATGATCGATCGTCGAGACTCTAAGAAATGCGTTTGTTCCATAGTCGGTGTCAGTTCAGTTATCGGGATGTTGTCGCGTCATGATTGCGGCTGCGATTAACCGGGCCGCAGTAGCGGGATATTGCGGTGAGCCCTAATGAAATCAAGCATGGGCCTTTCATCCCTAGGGATTATGCTGACCTCTTGACTCGACGGGTCGGGTATTTAAAGTTGTATGGTTTGTGCGCTGACCAATTGATTCAACCCGACGACCAGACCATATCAACCAGCGCCTAAGGTTGTACCAGGCGTCAAAAGAGGTACGTGCTTTAAGCCAATGCTGTCTAATACGCTTGCCACACAACCCTCGGAACTGAACCGAAACCATCCAATCCGTCATATGCCAGGCTTCGAGCTGCCAGGTCTGTACGAAGGCATCCGAGTCCTTGCCATGCATATTGCACTTTGCAGGCAAAAGAGGTTCAAGCAGACAACGCCCCGGTCCGATCGGTCGGATTGCCATCGTTGGCAGCTTGCGACGTGAAAAAAAATCTGGCCTCCATAACGTCGCAGCAAGCGGTATGCTTTGCCAACGCTCGCCGTGGTGCGGCGCTTGATGATTACTCACGGAAAGCTATACCCGTGCCAGAACCAAGGTACCGTTGGTACCACCAAATCCAAAGGAATTTTTCATTGCGTGGGTAATGGTGATCTGGCGGGCTGTACGAGCGACATAGTCCAAATCACATGCTGGATCCTGGTTGTCGATGTTTATGGTGGGCGGAGACAGCTGGTGATGAACCGCGAGAGCAGTGAAAACTGTCTCAATCCCACCAGCGCCACCTAACAAATGACCAGTCATTGATTTGGTGGAATTAATTGCAATTTTTTTCGCGGCTTCTTCACCAAATGCGAGCTTAATTGCATCGCTCTCATTTTTGTCACCAAGCGGGGTTGAGGTGCCGTGGGCATTCAGATACTGAATCGCACCTGGCGCTAGTTTGGCATCAGCGAGCGCTAATTGCATACACCTTGTTGGCCCATCGGTACTCGGTGCGGTGATGTGATTGGCGTCACCGGTCATACCAAACCCGACAACTTCGGCATAAATTTTAGCACAGCGCGCTTTCGCATGCTCAAAGTCTTCGAGCACCATCACACCCGCGCCCTCACCGAGCACAAATCCGTCACGGTCTCGGTCCCAGGGTCGAGATGCCGCACTTGGCTCGTCGTTGCGTTGAGACAAGGCACGAGCAGCGCAGAACCCGCCCAGGCCGAGCGGAGATATCGTTGATTCAGCCCCCCCGGCAATCATCACGTCAGCGTCGCCATAACCGATCATTCTTGCGGCCATGCCAATGCTGTGTAGCCCAGTTGTGCAGGCGGTAACAATCGACAGATTGGGGCCCTTAAGGCCGAGCATGATCGCCAATTGTCCCGAGATCATGTTGATGATTGAACCTGGAACAAAAAAAGGAGAAATCCGACGTACACCTCGCGAGCTGTATTCGCGATGTGTGTCTTCGATCATCGGCAAACCGCCGATACCAGAACTTACCAAACAGCCTGC
>JALQWJ010000210.1 GCA_023258775.1 Burkholderiaceae bacterium
AGCGATCAATCACTGCTTCAAGCCATTGAAGCAGTGGTCGAGCTTTGCGTTGGGTCGCTAAAAGCCGGCGGCAAGATGCTCTTTGCGGGCAATGGCGGCAGTGCTGCCGATGCACAGCATATGGCTGGCGAGTTTGTTTCGCGTTTTAATTACGATCGCCCCGGTCTCGCAGCGCTTGCTTTAACGGTAGATACCTCCATTCTCACCGCAATCGGCAATGATTATGCTTATGATTACGTGTTTGCAAGGCAAATCGAAGCGCTTGGGCAGGCCGGTGATGTGCTATTTGCCTACTCAACTTCGGGTAATTCGCCAAACATCCTTCGTGCCCTTGACGCTGCCAAAGCCAAGAAGATCACAAGGGTGGGGTTGACCGGCAATCGCGGCGGTGCGATGAATCGAGCCTGTGATTACTTGCTTGCCATGCCTTCGGCCCATACACCTCGGATTCAAGAAGGGCATCTCATGGTTGGCCATGCGATATGTGCGGCGGTGGAAGCTCGGATCTTTCCGCGCTAGGGCACTTTACTCAAAGACCGCCGACTGGATAAGACCCAATCCGCATGATCGCCCGGTACTCCATGAGATGGTGTCGCTATTGATTCACTTACGGTTAGCTTTTAGAGCAGGCTATTTGCTAACGACCGTTTTTTGGGGCTTTCTCGCGGTCTTATTTTTGTATCCTTTGATCAATAAGGAGCGGCAGCGCGCGGTTAAAAAAGCTTGGTCACATCAAATGCTCATGGCTTGCGGCATTGACTTCCAAGTCGAAGCCTCGCCTGAGGGTTTGCTTGAACCTGGGCCGGGCGAGTTAGTAGTGATGAACCACATTAGCTTTATCGACATATTGGCGCTTGATGCCTTGCGGCCGGTTCATTTCATCGCGAAGAGCGAGATTCGCGGCTGGCCCATCATAGGTACGCTGTGTCAGCGCACCGGTACGATTTTTATCGAACGCGGCAAACGCCACGCGGTTCACGATGTGCTCAAGACCATGGCCTCAGAACTCAGCCAAGGCGAGGTCGTGAGTTTTTTTCCAGAAGGAACCACAAGCGATGGCAAACAGCTACTTCCCTTTCACGCCAATTTGTTTGAAGCGGCCGTGCGCTCAGCAGCGCCGGTCAGGCCGGTGGTGATTAGCTATCGTCAAAATGGGCAGTTCACCACGATTCCCGCATTTATCGATGACTTGAGCCTTGTCGACTGCGCATTGGCCGTGTTTCGTGCCCGAGGCTTAAGCGTTAGCATGCGCATGCTCGATCGCATTTCAAGTGAAGGACTCAGTCGGCACGAACTTGCAGCGAGAGTTCGCGAAGCCATGCATCAAGGGGCCTCTTAAGTCTGCCTCTTTGCCTGCCGGGATGAAACTTGTAGCAATTCACGGCTGTGAAGATTCACTGCGCTCAGTGCGCCACCCCAAACGCAGCCCGTGTCAAGCGCAATCACCTTTGGGCTATTCATCAGGCCAAGTGTGGACCAGTGACCGAACACCAGTGTTTGCTCACGCGTGCGACGCTGTGGAAGCGCAAACCAGGGCAAAAAACCCGAGGGTGCATGGCCAGCGCTTTCTTTAGTGTTAAATTCCATGACGCCCGAAGCGCTACAAAATCGAAGACGGGTGAGAGCGTTTACACTCACTCGGCGGCGATCAGCGCCCTTTAAATCGTCGCGCCACTGCGCAGGTTCATTGCCATACATTTGAGCGATAAAGTCTTTCCAGTCGGCCGATTGCAACCGATACTCAATTTCAGCGGCATAGGCCAAAGTCATCGCAACGTCCCATTGTGGCAGGACGCCTGCGTGGACCATCAGGACATCGTCTTCAAAATGAGCGAGTTGTTGATGACGAATCCAACTCACAAAGCGCTTGCGATGGGGCGATTGCAATAAGTCAGCGAGGGTGTCGTCTGCTTTGCTTTTCCGAACACCAGCAGCCACTGCCAGAAAATTAAGGTCATGATTGCCCAAAACGATGCGACAACGATCTTCGTTGTGCATGATCCACTCTAATGTCTGTAGCGATTTGGGTCCGCGGTTGACTAAATCGCCAACCAGCCAAAGCTTTGGGCTTTCGCTATAGCCATGCTCATGAGCGTGTCTGTCGATGCGTTCGACGAGTTCGATGAACTCATCAAAACAACCTTGAATGTCGCCAATGGCCCAGGCGTTTGATTGTTGCATCAGTGAATTGTCGAACAATTAGGTCGATGCCT
The DNA here is from genome assembly GCA_023258775.1 of Burkholderiaceae bacterium. GTDB lineage: Bacteria > Pseudomonadota > Gammaproteobacteria > Burkholderiales > Burkholderiaceae_E > UBA3064. The sequence goes on from JALQWJ010000210.1 coordinate 2,214, forward strand.
CAACTCACGCAGGGACGCCAGATCAGACCAGACTATGCTAGGGCGCGTCCGAAGGACGCCATATCTCACCAATCCAACCTGAAGCTTTAGTCAATGATGCGTGAGGCTTGTCTCGCTTGAAGTTTGGGCTTTCGCATCATCAGTGATGGATGAAGCGATAGGCTCTAACCCCGAAGTATCACGGACTTGAACCATCGTTGTTCTTTTAAGTGGATCGACCCTGTTCGGAACCTCTTTTTTTAACAATCGTCGATAACGCCACCAGCTACGTGAGCCCCACATCATGAACAGGCTACAGACATGCCAGAACAAATGTCTAGGAGAATCATGGCTCGCACGTCGAGCATCATGGACAACGCGCGCCTCATCACTTAAGCCGATAGGCCACCCAAGTAACCTCACGCGTGCGCAAAGATCAAAATCTTCGCAATACAAATGAAAACGTTCATCAAACCCCCCCACACCCTTATAGGCCTCTGATCGGATGACCAAAAACATGCCTGCCATCCAAGCCGGATATCGTAATGGCGGTCGTGGTTTGATCCGTCTTGCGATAATTTCCCAGGGCGTTATCAGCCCTCTTGCTGCATCAGCAACACGACCGTCAGATTCGAGTACACGTGGGCCCACCAGCCCAAAATCGATTCCGGCATGGTCAATCAGCGCGTCGAAAGGGTCTTTGTCAAAGCGAATATCAGGGTTGACAACGGCAAACCACTCGGTATCGCAGTATCTGAATGCGGCGTTATGGTTGGCTCCAAAGCCCCTCGGATATGGGTTTGCGCACCAGTGGATTGGAAGGTCGAAACCTAGGGGGACCTCGGGTCTTGCCTCACTCAAATTGAGCGTAATGACAATCTGGGCAAGTCTTTTCGGTTTGCATCGCGCGATATCTTCAAGCAGCCCCGTGATTACATCGCCGTGGCCGTGACTGATGACTGAAAGTGTGACGAGACCATCTTCATAGATCAGAGGTCTTCGAGTTGGGAGAATGGGGAGGAGGCTGCTCAAAAATCGGGGTGTATCGGGTTTGTTCACTTGTTTTTTCTTGGAAAAGACAGCTTCAAAAGGATGCAAGTACTTTTGCATCGAGTCTTAGTTTTGTTAGAGCAAATCTATACAATCTAATTTAGACAACCTCGAATTTTTTCACATTTTCA
>JALQWJ010000211.1 GCA_023258775.1 Burkholderiaceae bacterium
ACCGGGAGCTTCGGGGCAAGTTGCCTCACTAAATGTAAAACCCTCACAGCAGTTGGCGTGTCGTCAAAGGTGATTGCCAGCGCTGCGGCGCGTTGCAAACCAACCGACATCAAGGCTTCGCGTTTGGACGAGTCGGCGTAAACAACCGGTTCGCCAGCTTTTGAGGCAAGCCGCACGCGATCCGGATCGGTATCGAGGGCAAGATACTGCACCGACTCGCTTCGCAGCAAGCGGGCAAGGCTTTGTCCGCTGCGGCCAAATCCGCAAATCACCACATGCCCACTACGACCAAAGGCTTTACTTGCGATTTGTTGCATGCGAACCGATTGCATCATCCAATCCTGTGGCGATAGTCGCATTGCTAGCCAGTCTGCCCGCTGGATCAGCACCGGCGCTGCGAGCATCGATAAGAGCATGGCTGCAAGCATGACCTGCATTGTTGAGGCTGGAAAATAACCAGCCGTAAGTCCCAAACCGAGCAGAACAAAGCCAAACTCACCAGCTTGGGCAAGCCAGATTGCAGATCGAATTGCAATACCGTCGCTCGCTTTGAGCGATCGAACCAAAAATGCAATCAAGACCGCCTTGAGTGGAATAATCAGTATAAGCAGCATCAACACTTCAGGCCAGATCGCTGGCAGCTCACGAACATCAAGCTTCATGCCGATGGTCACAAAAAATAAACCAAGCAAAAGATCCCTGAAGGGCTTGATGTCGTCTTCAACCTGCACCTTGAACTCGGTTTCCGCAATAAGCATGCCCGCAACAAAGGCTCCCAACTCCATCGACAAACCGGCCGCATGGGTCAGCCAGGCAAAAAAGAGGCTGGCTAACAAGACATTCACAGTGAAAAGTTCGTGAGATCGTTGCCTCGCCACCATGCGAAACCAGCGGCGCATGACAAATGGTCCGATGCGAAGCAAGATGAAAAGCAAAATTGCAGCTTTGAGTAGGGCGAAAAAAAGGTCGTTCAGTAGCGATTCCCCGCCCCCGAGTGCAGGGATGACAACCAAAAGCGGAATCACTGCAAGGTCCTGGAATAGCAAGACCCCAAAGGCACGCCGACCGTGTTCGCTTTCGAGCTCTCGTCGCTCGGCCAAAAGCTTGGTAATCAAGGCTGTTGACGACATGGCAAGCGCTGCACCAATCACAAACCCGGTTTTCCAGTCAGCCTCTGCGGGCAGCAACCGCGTAATCATCCAAGCCGGAAGCACCATGAGCATGAGCACCGACAAAATCAGTGTCGAACCAACTTGCAAGGCACCAAGGACAAAAACGTGTTGCCGCATTGATCGCAACTTCGCAAGATTGAACTCGAGTCCCAGCGTGAACATTAGCAATACAACACCGAGTTCGCCGAGGTGGCGGACAGCGTCATCATTGGCTAGCGCGCGCGATAGCCAGGGACCAAGCAAGACCCCGACGAATAAATAAGCGACCAAAGGCGGTTGCCCGAGCTTTCGCAAAGCAACAACAGCGGCCGTCACCGCGAGCATGAGCGCAAGCGCAAGCTCAAAAAGACCGGGGTTTGTATACTCAGACATCACAGCATTCTAGGCCCCGTTCAAGGATTTCATGCCCAAGCCCGTACTCGATCCTCTGAGGCTCATCGCATCGGCGCACCGGGCGCTTGATATTCAAGCTCGCGCGCTTGAACAACTCGCTGCGGAATTTACCGCTGATTCTCAAAGCCCGATAAGTGAGGCGCTCATCAAAGCATGCGAGCGGATATTTGCGTGCGAGGGCAAATTAATTGTCACCGGGATTGGTAAGTCAGGGCATGTCGGCAACAAGATTGCAGCCACTTTAGCCTCGACAGGCACGCCCGCTTTTTTCCTTCACCCAGCTGAAGCCAGTCACGGTGACTTAGGGATGGTCACAGGCGAGGATGTGGTGCTGGCTTTGTCAAATTCGGGGCAAACCGAGGAAATCCTGCGCATTTTGCCCCTGCTCAGGAGACGAGGTACCGGGCTTATTGCGATGACAGGCGATGCGCAGTCGACCCTTGCGCAGCAGGCCGATGTGCATTTGCTGGTCAGGGTTGAGCGCGAAGCCTGTCCTCTAAATCTGGCGCCAACCGCAAGCACAACCGCGGCTATGGCCATGGGAGACGCCATCGCGGTGACCCTATTGGAGGCCAGGGGCTTTAATGCCGAGCAGTTTGCCCTTTCGCATCCGGGAGGCGCACTTGGGCGCAAATTGCTAACCCTTGTTAGCGATCTCATGCGTACTGGCGATGCGATCCCGTCGGTTAGGGTTGAGGCCGACACCAAAGAAGCCGTGCTCGAGATGACAAAAAAGCGCCTGGGCATGACGGCTGTGGTCGATCAGCAACATCGCGCCGTCGGTATCTTTACCGACGGTGATTTGAGGCGAGCGCTTGAATCAAGCACTGACTTTCTCACACAACCAATCGCGGCTTGGATGCATCCCATGCCAGCTTGCCTTGGTCCAAAAGCGCTGGCAAGCGAGGCAGTGCACATGATGGAGTCGCGCCGCATCACGCAAGTGCTCATCACCGATCATCAAGGTGTCCTGATTGGCGCACTCAACATCCATGATTTGCTGCAAGCAGGTGTTGTTTAAATGCTGACCCAATCCAGATTTCGAATTTTCCGATTCAGAATCAGCTGGCCCCAGCTAGGCTTTCTCATCAGCCTTTTTGTGCTTGCAATCTCGAGCGCTTACCTGGCACTCAAATTGGCAAGCCGTCATGCTCACCAGCCAACCGTACTTGCGCGTGGTCAGGCCGACTACTATGCAAGCACCGTGCATATGTTGCGTTATAACCACCAGGGTGAGGTCTCGATGCAATTGCGCGCCGATCGTCTCGAGCATGTTCCTGACAGCGAGCACCTTCGACTGGCCCAGCCCAGGGTTTGGTTAAATGTCGGAGACAGCGTGACACAGATTTCGGCGAGTGAAGGTACGACCAGCGATGATGGGCAAGAAGCCCGTCTCACCGGATCAGTTGTTATCGTCCGCAAAGCACAAGATGCCGAAAGTCTTCTAATTCGAAGCGAGCAAGCGTTTATCGATGCAAGGAATGATCGAATCGAATTACCGGCTGAAGTGCGAATCGAACGCGGTACAGGATGGGTAACTGGCAACCGGCTCGTCCTTGATCAGGGCGAAAAACGGGTGCAGCTTGGCCCAAGAGTACAAGCTTTTTTCCCAGCCGGACAGGCGGGTACTGAAGGCTCAAAGAGGTCTAACCCATGAGACGAGTCACCATCATCAGCATTATCATCATTGGCCTTTTCGCAAGCGTGCTGAGTCGGCCGGTATTTGCCGAACGCGCAGATAAGATGAAGCCAATGACGATCGAAGCTGATCATTTTGTTCATGACGAGGCAC
>JALQWJ010000212.1:0-336 GCA_023258775.1 Burkholderiaceae bacterium
AACAAACTTTTCGATTTGATGGAGATGTTTGCCGAGTACGGTTTTAATAAATCGCACACTGCTGCTTATGCGGTTGTCACTTATCAGACGGCCTGGCTAAAGGCTCACTATCCTGCCGAGTTCATGGCAGCCACGCTGTCTTCCGATATGGACGATACTGATAAGGTTCAATTATTTGTATCTGACACAAAGCAAAACGGTGTTCGACTGCTCCCTCCTGACGTTCATGCATCGGCTTGGCGTTTTGAGCCTGTGTATGAGGCGGGAAAGGCTGCGATTCGCTATGGACTTGGCGCGGTAAAGGGTGCAGGTGAGGCAGCAGTCAAGCATTTGCTT
>JALQWJ010000212.1:346-3332 GCA_023258775.1 Burkholderiaceae bacterium
TCGATTTATGCAAGCGGGTAGACAGGCGTATTGTGAATCGTCGCACGCTCGAAGCCATGATCCGTGCCGGAGCGCTTGATGAGATTGAACATGATCGCGCTCGCGCGCTTGCCTCAGTAGGTCTGGCGATGGATGAGGCCGAAAAATCACTGGCAAGCCTCGGGCAAGAAAGCCTGTTCGGCGAGGTCTTTGGGCAGGACGCCGATGCTGACACCGCGTCTCACTACCTTAAGGTACCTGCATGGAGCGAACGGCAAAGGCTTCAGGAAGAGAAGCTGGCACTGGGTTTCTTTTTATCGGGTCACCTGTTTCATGCCTATGCCAGCGAAGTGCGTCGCTTCGCAAGACTGCCGCTTGCCCAGATAAGTCCCGCCCCACAGGGTCAATGGCTTGCGGGCGTGGTCACGGCCCTGCGCACCCAAATGACAAGGCGTGGCAAGATGCTTTTTGTCACGCTTGACGATGCAAGTGCCACACTTGAAGCAGCAGTCTTCGCTGAGTCAATTGATAAGCACCGCCAGCTCTTGAAGATTGATGACTTGCTTATTGCCTATGGGAAAGTGAGTCGTGATGACTACAGTGGTGGTCAGCGTCTTGTTGTCGAGCGCATGCTTGATTTGTCAAGCGCCAGGGCCGAATTTGCACGGTCTTTGCGGGTGGAGCTCAATGGCCAGGCCGACGCGATTCGTTTGAAAAAAGCGCTTACACTTTTTAGTACGCCCGAAGGCCAGCAAGGTTGCTCGGTGGTCATTCGGTATCACAACGATAACGCAAGCTGTGAACTGAAGCTGCCGCCGCAGTGCAAAGTCCGTCCTGATGATGCTTTGCTTGCCTTGATTCAGAGCGAGTTCAAAGGTAGTCAGGCCGAAGTGGTCTATCACTGAAGGCCTGATGATGATGAGTCAAGCGCCGGACGAAGCGCCCCGGCCCCTCGTTGCCTCGTCGCTTGCTTCTGGGGAAAGCGTCTGGCGAAGATTGTTGAGCTATCTTCGCCCCTACGCTTGGGTGTTGACGGCATCAATGTTAGCCATGGCACTGGCCGGACTCGCTGAGCCTTTGCTACCAGCAATGCTCAAGGTTGGACTGGACAGGGGCTTTGGGCCGGGCGCTGATCTTGCCTTATGGCAGGTACCTGCAGCGGTCATTGGCTTAATGCTCGTTAGGGGGCTTTGTGTGGTCGCTGCCTCAATCGGCATTGGCTGGGTGGAGTCACACGTACTGGCCGATTTACGCCGCGATATGTTTGAAACTTTATTACATTTACCTGCGCTGCGTTTTGATCAAAGCAGCAGTGGCCCCCTGATTTCCCGCTTTACCCACGATGCAACGCAAGTGATGAGCGCCGGGGCACGAAGCCTTAGCATTCTTGTACGCGATTCAATCACGGTGCTCGGACTGTTGGGCTGGCTCTTTTGGCTTAATTGGTCCTTAACACTGATTATTCTTGCTATGGGGCCAGCCATTGCCCTCACCATGATAAGCATCAATCGCCGCCTTAGACGGCTAAGTGCTGATCATTTGCGTGCAATGGGCGAACTTACGCAGCGTGTCGATGAAAGCATTGGCGCTCAACGTGTCATTAAGGTTGACGGTGGACATCGAATGGAGCGCGAGCGTTTCTTTGTGGTGACTAAAAGACTTCGCCAGGTGTCCAGACGTTTTTCCGCCATGGCTGCGCTCGGATCACCAGCAAATCAGGTGATTGCTGCGATTGCGGTTTCGGTGGTGATTGTGGTCGCGATGGAGCAATCAAGGCAACAAGCCTCCTCCGTGGGAAGTTTTGTATCTTTCGTCACCGCCTTATTGATGTTGCTTGCTCCATTAAGAAATCTATCGAACCTTGGGGGCCCTATCCAAACCACGCTCACCGCTTGCGAATCGGTCTTCGCCCTTATCGACGAGCCTCGAGAGGCCGATAAGGGACAGCAGTCAGTTCAAAACTTGCGCGGTGACTTATGTTTTGATGGCATTACCTTAAGCTACCCGGGAGCCGCGGCCCCGGCGCTTCGGGCGTTAAGCCTTCGTGTGCACGAGGGCGAACACGTGGCCTTGGTTGGTCCTTCGGGTTCTGGAAAAACCAGTCTTGTCAATCTCATTCCAAGGCTGTATCACCCGCAAGCCGGAAAAATTTATATTGATAATATCGATATTACTGAGATATCGTTATCAATATTGCGAAGTCAGATTGCGATTGTCAGCCAAGATGTGAGGCTTTTTGATGACAGTATCGCGGCAAACGTTGCCTACGGTGCGCAACGCGGTGCGAGCAAAGCGGCAATTCGAGAGGCGCTTGCCCATGCTCAATTGCTTGAGTGGGTCGAAGCACAGGCAAAAGGACTAGATAGTCTAGTTGGGGAAAACGGAGCACGCTTGTCGGGAGGGCAACGCCAACGTCTTGCAATAGCGCGTGCGATCTTGAAGAATGCGCCGATTCTAATTTTGGATGAAGCGACCTCGGCCCTGGATACTGAATCTGAACGTGCTGTTCAAACTGCTTTGGAATCACTTATGAAGGGTCGAACCACACTTACGATCGCGCATCGCTTATCGACTGTTATCCATGCTGATCGGATTGTCGTCATGCAAGCCGGACGGATTGTGGAGATCGGCAAGCATGATGCACTGTTAGCACGCGATGGCCTTTATGCAAGACTTTGCCAAGGCGGCGAGCTGACATGATGCAATATTTCGCGTCAATGCTGAGATTGAAGGAAGCCGCTCGATGAATTTTGCACGTCGTGTTTGGGGCTCATGTTTGCTGATCACAGTCTGTATGGGCAGTTTCGGGATCGCTGGTCTCTCGCTCGGCTTCGGTGTCACCTTGCTGGTGAGTTTGGCCGCACTTGAGCCAGCGCTGGTTAAGCAGCGCTTATCGCGATTGCCTTTATTGCTTTCTGCAGGCCTTTTTCTGCTATGGGGACTTCTTACGCTGGCGTGGACAGAGGCCAGCTCGCTATTGACGCCACTATCTAACTGGTCACATTGG
>JALQWJ010000213.1 GCA_023258775.1 Burkholderiaceae bacterium
GTAGGGCTTTTCCCAGGCACCGAGCACACCAAGCCTAATGAAATCTTTCTTCTGCCGTTCGATTTGTTCGCTGGCATAGGCTCGCGATTTAGATTGCACCACATCGGCTGCCAGATGCTTTCCAAATTGCTTTTCGATTTGAATTTCGATGGGCATGCCATGGCAATCCCATCCTGGTACATAACGCGCATCGAAGCCTGCCATCTGGCGGCTTTTCACGATCATGTCCTTCAAAATCTTGTTGACCGCATGGCCGATATGAATATCACCGTTTGCATAGGGCGGGCCATCGTGCAAGACCCAGATGGGTCGACCTTTGGATTGCACCCTTAAGCGCTGGTAAATTCCTTTGTCCTGCCAGGACTTCACCCATAGCGGCTCGCGCTTGGCGAGGTCGCCGCGCATGGGGAAGGGCGTATCGGGCAGGTTCAGGGTTTTTCGGTAGGCGCTCTCAGCGTTGTTCGACATAAATCGAGCCTTCTTGGCATGTAGTGAAATAAGCCCGCGCGGCCGAACAGTCTCTGTCGATCTGCGCTTTTAAAGCGTCAAGGCTTGAATAATTGGCTTCGTCGCGAAGTTTTTTGAGGAAAGTTACCTTGACCAAGCGACCGTAGGCTTGACCTGACCAGTCAAGCACGTGGACTTCCAGCAAATAGCGACCAGCCTGCTCCACCGCAGGGCGGGTGCCCAAGCTGGCAACCGCTGGCAGCCAGCTTTGCTTATCGTCTCCGAGGCCGCAAATCCGAACCACGAAAATGCCTTGAAGCGGCGATTGCCTGTCGTCGATACGCAGGTTTAGGGTGGGGAAACCGAGTTCGCGTCCCAATTTTCTGCCGTGGATCACATGGCCGGACATCGCATAGTCGCGTCCTAGCAAGGTCTTCACTTGGTCAAAGCGTCCCAGGGCTAGCGCCTCTCGCACTTGAGAGCTCGATACCCTTTGCGCTTCATGAAGGACGCTTTGCATCGACTCAACGGTGAATCCGTGCCTACGCCCGGCATGCTCGAGCATTTGAAAATCACCCCGACGCTTGGCGCCAAAGCGAAAATCGTCACCAATCACCACATGCTTGACGCCGATCGCTCGAACAAGATATTGCTCAATGAACTGCTCGGCGGCGCATTCGGCCAGGCTGCGATCGAAGCGCAGTGCAAACAACTGGTCGATGCCGCAGGCCGCAATAGCTTCCCATTGATCGCGTCGACTACATATTCTTGCAGGAACCGGGCTCGTTGCGTCCGCAAAGTATTGTTTGGGATGCGGCCAAAAGGTCATAAGGCTCGCGAGCATTTGATCCTGATGCGCGCGCGCCGAAACGGCTGCAAGCAGGGCGCGATGGCCACGATGCACGCCATCGAAATTTCCGATGGTCAAGGCGGTTGCTGGAGGGGCTTGTTTGCCGCGCTCGGTCGGCCTACGAATGATTTGCATAAGCGCCCATTATAAAACCCAGCGCCGCTCCGAGCCTTGATAGCCGGTTTGAGACTGTTACCATCCTCGCTTTCCTAGGGTGTTATCCATGAAACGCATCGTCGTGCTTATATCCGGGCGGGGCTCAAATTTGCTTGCCTTGCACAAGCGCCTTTGCGAACCAGGGAAAGACCAAAACCGCCTTGCGTCGATTATCGCGGTGATCAGCAACAAGCCAGAGGCTCAAGGTCTCGCCTGGGCTCAAACACAGGGTATTGTGACTCGTGCGCTCGATCATCGGCAGTACCCAAGCCGGGAACACTTCGATCAGGCTTTGGCAAGCGAGGTGGATGATTTTGGCCCGGATCTTGTGGTGCTAGCGGGTTTTATGCGGGTTTTGGGTGCTGGCTTCGTTCAACGATTCGAAGGACGATTAATCAATATTCATCCATCCCTGCTTCCAGCCTTTCCAGGCTTGAATACCCATCAACGAGCACTTGAGGCTGGGGTCTGTCTGCATGGCGCAACGGTACACTTTGTCAATGAGGCGCTCGATGGCGGACCGATCATTGCCCAGGCCTTTGTACCGGTACAGCGCACCGACAATGAAGTTAGTCTCGCCGAGCGGGTCTTGAGCGAGGAACATCGCCTTTTGCCTCAGGTCGTCGCTGATTTTTGTCGTGGTCTGATTTCGCTTGACCCTCTAGGCAAGCTTGAATGCAGTCCCGAGGCCACGCGTTTATTGTTCCCCCTAACTTCTGGTGCAGCTTGAGTCTCCGTCATCAACTTTATAAAGTTTTCGAAGCCCTCGGGCATTTCGAAGCGCCTGCCGACGCAGTCTTGCGTGGTCACTTCCGTGCAAATCCACAGCTTGGGCGCTCGCAGCGTCACCAGATCGCCGAAGCCTGCTTTTACATGTTGCGTCATCGCAGGCGGCTCAATCAGCAGCCTTTTAGCACCCCAACGAAGGATTGGCCCCAGGATTTAAAGTGGAACAACCGTGCAAGTCTGGTAGCGAAGACCCTCTACGAAATGAGCAATGGCACTGAGGATCTTTCGCACCTGCCGGTGCCGCTGCGCTACTCGCTACCGGAATGGTTATATGAGCGGCTAAGCGCGCAGGCTATCGACGAGGGTCTCTTCCAGGCCTTGCTCGAACCTGCTGCCCTGGACCTTCGGGTGGCAAGTTGGCATCCAAAGCAGCAAAGCATCAGCCGTGAGCGCTTGATCGAGGCATTAGCCGAGGAGGCGATCCTGGCTCACCCTCACCCAAAGGTGGCGGGGGCCCTAAGGCTTGAGGGTAAGCCCGCACTCGAAAAGTCCGCAAGCTTTGCAAAAGGTTTTCTCGAAGTGCAAGACGTCGCGAGTCAGGCTGTGGCCGCGTTACTCGCACCGAGAAGAAATCAAACGATCGTGGACTTTTGCGCAGGCGCCGGGGGAAAGACGCTTGCACTTGCAATCGCGATGCGAAACACAGGACAGGTCTATGCCTGTGACAACAATAGTGCCCGATTGGCAAGACTTAAACCTCGTCTCCAACGCGCGGGTTTGAGCAATGTTCAACCTTTTGCGATTGATAGTGAAGCTGATCCGAAGTTGTCGAGGCTCGAGTCCAAAGCCGATGCAGTGCTTGTCGATTCACCCTGTAGCGGTTTTGGCACACTTCGACGCAACCCCGATTTGAAGTGGCGTTTTAAATCTGATGATTTAGATCGATTAGTCGTACAGCAGGCATCCATCCTCAAGGCAGCAAGCCGACTTGTTCGCCCCGGGGGCTGGCTGGTCTATGCGACTTGTAGTTTTTTACGGGAGGAAAACCAGGACCAGGTACTTGCATTTCTTGAGCAATCGCCGGCTTTTGAACTTGAGTCACCGATGCAGGTCTTGGAAGCGCAAGGCATCAGTCTC
>JALQWJ010000214.1 GCA_023258775.1 Burkholderiaceae bacterium
GCGGTGTTGGTGTGAGATTGCAAATCACAAGTACAGGGGGCGCAGGCGCTGAAGTATCCGAGGGTTGCTTTTTCAGCCCAGCGGTGCGGAGATAGACGATGATGGAACATGCGTGATCATCATGACTGATCCAGTGAAATCCTTCAGGGTCGTGATCGCTTAGGTGCAGGCTTGGCCAATGACGGTATAAATGATTCAGTGTCTTAACGAAATGCTGTAATCCCCGGTGCTCTTTCCTGTCCACGACATACCAGGGCAGGGACTCATCGTGGTTCCACTCTTCGGGACTTCCCCATTCGCCGCCCATGAAAAGCAGCTTTTTGCCTGGATAAGACCACATGAAGGCATATAGGCAGCGGAGATTGGCAAAGCGCTGCCAGGTATCGCCTGGCATTTTTCCCCAAAGGGAGGCTTTGCCATGAACGACTTCATCATGCGATAAGGCCAGCATGAATCGCTCAGAATAGGCATACATAATACCAAATGTTAGATCTTTCTGGTGATGAGAGCGAAACACGGGGTCTCTGGAAAAGTAACGCAACACATCATGCATCCAGCCCATATTCCACTTCCAATCAAAACCTAAACCGCTATCGTGTTTGACAGGATAGCCTTGGGTCGTCACATTAGGAAAGGCGGTTGACTCCTCTGCAATCCTGATTGCCTTTGGTGCAAGCAAACTTAGTCGCCGATTCATTTGCTTTAAAAAATCAATCGATTCGAGATTTTCCCTCCCCCCAAATTGGTTTGGAATCCACGCGCCTTCTTGACGGCTGTAGTCTCGGTAAAGCATCGACGCAACCGCATCGACCCTTATGCCATCAACGCCATACTGCTCGACCCAAAACAATGCATTCGCCAGCAAGTAGTTGGCAACTTCACGCCGTCCCAAATTAAAGATCAGTGTTTGCCAATCGGGATGAAAACCCTCTCTCGGATCAAGGTGCTCATAAAGCGCAGTGCCATCGAATTGGGCGAGTCCGTGTAGGTCATTCGGAAAGTGCGACGGTGTCCAATCGAGAATCACACCGAGCCCTTTTTTATGGGCCGCTTCAACGAAACCTGCAAATTGGGACGGTGTACCGTATCGCGCCGTAGGCGCATAAATTCCGAGTGATTGATAACCCCAAGAGGGATCGTAGGGATGTTCCATGACAGGCAACAACTCGATGTGGGTAAATCCCATCTCCGCGGTGTAATCGACCAGTTCAACCGCTAAGTCATCGTAGCTAAGCCAGCGCCACATATCCCGTTTGCGCCACGAACCCAAGTGAACTTCGTACACACTGATAGGCGCATCATAACCAGTACTTGGCGTGTATGGTTTGGGTTGGACATCAGGATGATAGCCTCTTTGCAAGCCTTCAATCACACTTGCCTGCCCCGGGCGAACTTCGGTACGAAAAGCATAAGGATCAGCCTTGTTGACAACCTTACCGTCGTACTGGCGTACACGAAACTGATAGCGCTGGCCGCGGCTTGCACCCTCAACGAAGCCCAACCATATACCGCTCGAATCGTCTTTATCTAAAGGATGAGCGTTATCGTCCCAATCGTTGAAATCGCCAATTACCCAGACTGCTTGCGCATTCGGTGCCCATAAGGCAAAGCGTGTGCCGATCTGGTCCCCCATCGTACAGGGATGAGCACCCAAACACTCATAGGGTCTAAAGTGGCTGCCTTCTGACAATAGCCATAAGTCGTAAGAAGAAATATATCGTTCTCGTTCAAGTTCGCTCACGACATAAATCCAATAACGCCGCAACCCCAAGCAGACAGCCCTATGCGATCGGCCTTGAGTGCTAAGCCGCTTAAGGGTGAGTCGAGAGGCTTGGCCCGCGAGATGTCGGCCTTTAAAAGGCCGAGTTCCCCGGCACTCAAACGCTGAAATTTGCCCGAAAGATTAAAGACACAAAGCAAGGTTTGGTTCTCGCTTTCCCGAAAAAAAGCCAAACAGCTTTTGTGTTCCGCGCATAAACGCATGCTTCCGGTTTGTAAGACAGGGATTTGCTTACGCCAAGCGAGCAGCGCCCGATAAAAATTCAGCGTCGAATTAGGGTCGTTTAATTGGCGGTCGACTGCAAGCTTTCGATGACTTTCGCTCAGCGGAAGCCAAGGCCTTTGTTGACCACTTCCAAAGCCAAGATCCGACGCATCACGATGCCATGGCATCGGGGTTCGGCAAGCATCACGACCTTTGAACTCTGGCCACATGCTTATGCCATAGGGGTCTTGCAAGTCCTCAAAAGCGAGTTCGGCGTCTGGCAAACCGAGTTCATCGCCTTGATAAATGCATGGGCTTCCGCGCAAGCACATCTGCAGCGCGGCGATCAATTGCAATTTCGCAAGGCGCTCAAATTCGGGCAGTTGATCGCAGGCCCATCGGCTTGCAACCCGTCCGACGTCATGATTGCTTAGCGCCCAACTTGGCCAGCCATCACCGACGATTGACTCAAATCGATCAAAAGTATGGTACAAAAACCCTGCGTCATGAGCCGGACCAAGCAGATCAAAGCTGTAGGCCATATGCAGCTTGTCATTGCCAGCTGTGTATTCGGCGATTCGTGCCAGCCCATCATCATCACCGATTTCGCCAACCATCGCGCGACTCGGGTATCCATCAAGCAAACGTCTCAGGTCGCGCAAGAACCCCAGGTTCTCAGGTCGACTTTTGTCGAAGCAATGCATCTGAAACATATAAGGATTGAAATCACCTACGCTCAAATCGACCACGCTCGATTGACGATCTCGCGCAGGATTGTCGCGAAGTTGTTGGTCATGGTAATAAAAATTTGCGGTATCAAGTCTTAAACCATCAACGCCCAAATCGAGCCAAAAACGCACGGTTTCAAGCATCGCTTCACGAACCGGTTCGTGATGAAAATTCAAGTCAGGTTGAGAACTTAAAAAGTTATGGAAATAGTACTGAGCTCGGCGTGTATCCCACTGCCATGCACTGCCGCCAAATACCGATAGCCAATTGTTGGGCGGCGATCCGTCAGGCCTTGCATCAGCCCAAACATACCAGTCTGCTTTTTCATTCGTGCGGTTTTGTCTGCTCTCGACAAACCATGGGTGCTGATCGGAGCTATGGGAAAGAACTTGATCGATCATGATCTTTAGCCCGAATCGGTGAGCTTCTTTAATTAATTGTTTCGCATCTTGTATAGTTCCGAATATTGGATCGACGTCACAATAATCACTGACATCATAGCCAAAGTCCTTCATTGGACTTCGAAAAAATGGCGAAAGCCAAATTGCATCGACGCCCAGTTTTGCAAGGTATTCGAGCCGCGCT
>JALQWJ010000215.1 GCA_023258775.1 Burkholderiaceae bacterium
TGTCCTGTTTTTCATAAAGATCAGCTTTTTTGCTGGGTCACGAATTGTCTTCACCAGTACGACATCGGTGGTATCACCCCATCAAGTTTTTGCATGGCTGCTGAAAATGCCTACGAAGAGGGCATCCTGATTCCACCTGTCAAGATTGTTGAAGCAGGCAACATCCGACGGGACATTGAAGAGCTTTATCTTCGCGCATCAAGAAAGCCTGAGGCAGTTGCCTTGGACTTTCGCGCACAGCTGGCTGGAAACACGACTGCCAAGGAGCGCATCGAGACGCTCTTACATCGATACGGCCCGGATGTGGTCAAAGCAGTCATGCACAAGATTCTCAATGATGGCGAGCAGGCCTTTCTTGAAAAGATGTCGCGACTGCCGGACGGTACCTGGCGTGATCGTACTTATGTTGAGTGCTCACGACCCGGCGATCGCAAGACGCATCGTGTGCAGTTGACCTTGCACAAGCGTGGGCGAACGCTAATCTTTGAAAACGACGGGACTGCCGAGCAAGACGGTGCGATGAACGCAACCTTTAGCGGCTGGCGTGGATCGATCATGGTGGCGCTTAATCAGTTGCTTTGCTGGGATCAATACTTTGCGATTGGCGGGGCCTTAAGACATGTCGTCTTCGACCCCTCCCCGGGTACGATGAATTGTGCGAATTTTCCTGCATCGGTGTCGACAGCACCAGTACAAGCCATGGAGATTTCGCTATATCCTGCCTATAACGTTCTATCCAAAATGATTTATTGCGATCCAAGCATGCGCCAGGACATCATGTGCATTGGCGGAACCAGTCAGTGGCCGGCAACTATTTTTCGAGGACACGATCAATGGGGCGATCCCTATGGTTACCTGCTGGTGGACCCTATCGGTGGCGCCATTGGTGCCTTCGCAACTGGCGATGGTATTTCAACTGGCGGACAGTCGCGAACCCCGATATGCAAACTTCCCAATATTGAACACACCGAGCAGAGTTTTCCCCTATTATTTTTATATCGTAAAGAGGTCACCGACTCCGGCGGTGCTGGGTTACATCGCGGCGGGCTATCTGCAGAATCTTGCTTCATCCCTCACCGAACCCCTCAAATCACTCATGACACCCTGTCATCAGGCAATGCAATGCCAACCTCATCGGGCATGATGGGTGGTTATCCAGCCACGGTGAATGTTTACAAGTACAAAGCTGACAGTGATATTGCTGAACGCTTTAGCACCGCTAATATGCCTGGCGATATCGCAGAAATCCACGGAGAATCGAGAACACTTGCCTTACGTCAGCAGAATTTCCTGCAAAAGCCCCATGATGTTTATGCAGTCATTTGGTCGGCAGGTGGTGGCTTTGGCGACCCAATTGAACGAGATCCCGAGCGCGTTCGCGATGATGTTTTTGAGCAGGCAGCCGTATCGAAGCAGGCAGCCAAGACGATTTATGGGGTCCTGTTTAAGCGTGATGAATCGGTCGATAGGACTGGTACCACAAAGCTGCGTGAGTCGATGCGCCAGAAGCGAATGGCCTATAAGGGGGGTACATCGGTGATCCGCAAAGCTGCGACTCATCTTGATCTAACAACGATTACTGAAAATCTTGCAACCTACCAAGCCCCACAGGCTACCGACGATCAATTGACAGGCGAACATCAATCGATCAGTGAGGATCAATCGACAAACGATCATCAATTGATGATCGTGGGTGATCGGCGCAAGCGTTCAATTCCTTCTAAGACTTCTGCCCGTTGGTGCTGTCGTGGCTGCAGAACTGACCTAGGTCTGGTCACGACAAACTATAAACTCGCATGCCGACGACACGACGCACCGATTCAATCGGCTAATCCGAATATCGGCGATTGGCGCCGGTACATTGATGATGAGCCGGTATTTCGCCAGTTTTTTTGCCCTGGCTGCGGACGCTTGATTGAAAATGAAATCGCTCGGAAATCTGACGACTTGTTGCACGATATCGAACTGAGAACAAAACGATAGGGCTGCGAGCATCAGGTTGGGCTCAACAGTTTAAAAGCGACAACTCGATAGGAATAAATCATGCATATCGGATGGATCGGAACCGGCCGTATGGGCGCTGCCATGGTGGAGCGCCTGCTCGAAGGCTCCTTCAAGGTATCGGTTTGGAATCGAAGCCCGGAGAAGCTTCGCGCACTCGTCGAAAAAGGTGCACAGGCAATGAGTTCGGCTGCTGCACTGGCAAGCGAAGCCGATGTCATCATGAGCATATTAAGTCATGATGCCGCAATCGATGACTGTTATCGCGGTGAAAGCGGTGTTCTGAGTGCCGGGGAGCAGGCGCTTCGAGGAAAGCTAGTCATTGAAATGAGTACGGTTCAGCCGAAAGTTGCGCAAGCACTGGCAAGCGATTTACATCGCCTCGGCGCTAGCATGCTCGACTGCCCGGTCGGTGGTACCGTCGGGCCAGCACGCGAAGGCAAGTTGCTTGGGCTTGTTGGTGGCTCAGCGCAGGATCTCGAACGCGCCCAGCCGATTCTTAATCACTTATGTCGCCGCGTTGAATTCATGGGGCCGCAAGGTGCAGGTGCAAGTATGAAACTCTGCGTCAATATGCCGCTCATGGTTTATTGGCAGGCGCTTGGCGAGGCCTTGTCGCTCGTGCGCCACCTCCCTGCCGGGCCTGAACGACTCATCGATATTATGAGTGATACCAGCGGCACGCCTACTGCCATGAAAGGCCGTGGTCCAGCGATAGCACGCCTGATGTCGGGTGATGCGCCTGGCCCAGCGGCTTTTGATATGGCAATGATTTGCAAGGACCTGCGTTGCATGCTTGCCGAAGGCGACACCCTTAACCGAGAGATGCCTGTCGTTAGCGCAACCCTTTCAGCGTATGAGCGAGCAATCAAGGAAGCTAACCTGGGCGATCGGGACGGTACCGCACTTCCGGCCTACTGGTCGGCACGCAAAAAACAGGCGGATTAATTCAGTTTTGGCAGCAGGCTTCTGGAAAACTCACCATGAGGCCTCATCCGAACTCACTTTGCCCAGAGCCTGCAAGACCCGCTCCGGCGTGAAGGGCTGCGTGCTTACATTAGCCCCTAGGGGCGCAAGCGCGTCGTTGATGGCATTCATGATGGCGGCAGGCGCACCCGCGGTGCCTGCTTCACCTGCACCTTTTGCGCCGAGCTCTGAGCTTCGAGTTGGGGTTTGCACATGATCAACAACAATGTCGGGCATTTCTGCAGACATCGGAACAAGGTAATCAGCCATTGACCCATTTAGA
>JALQWJ010000216.1 GCA_023258775.1 Burkholderiaceae bacterium
TTTTACTTGGTCACTTGAGCCGGAATGGCCATTGGGCTCACGCCGATAAGACTCGCGTGCCAGTCAAGGAGAAAGCCGGCCCATATGAGGCTTCCCAAAACCACCGCGATGACGGTTGCCGAAGCCCTACTGCGAGGCCGTGAAAGACCAACTTCGGGGGTTGGTTCAGGAAAAGTCGATGCTGCTTCTTTGTCGCGTTTTCTTGCTGCACGAAATGAAGCAATCGACCACAGCAAAAAGCCACCAAAAAGTAAAACATCAGCAGCCGTGCCGTTTGATAAGAGGTGCGCAAAGGCCCAAAGCTTGACGCCCAAGACCATCGGGTGGCGCAAACGCGTCTTAAACCAATTGCCAGGGACGTAGGCTGCGATCACCAAGATCATCGCAAACCAGACGAGCAAACTCGACGCATGGCGAAACCCCAAGGGCAGCTCATAAAGTGGGATCGGCTGCATGCGCGCTTGACCGTAGCCATAGATCAACACCACAAAGCCCAGGACTGATAAGAGCGAATAAATACCTTTCCAGGGCTTTTCACCCCAGCGTTCCACAAGTCTTGTGCGTAGCGCTTCGTCAAAAATTCGGATCGAGTGAACCCCTAAAAAGATCAATAATCCGGCGATTAGCCATGTCATGGCGCATTTCCTTCTGATTTGGCCTAAGTCCTAGAGCATAAGATAAAGTCCAAGACCTTTTGCAGACACCGCCTAAAGTTAAATCATGATTCTTCCAAACAGTTTCGAAGCCGCCTGGGAATATCGTTTGCCCAGCCCCCCGGGTGATGTAGCGCATCATTTTTGTTTTTATCGCGGTGGACTGCTTGTTAGCCAGGATGAAAACGCCAGGCAATGGCCGGTTTCCAATGCCTTAATTCGTGCGCTACTTGAACCAACCCCGGTCGATCAACATCCAAGCCGCCGGTTCATTGGTTACTGGCATGGGAAAGCTTGTTGGGGTCTAAGCTTTACCGACCAAGAGTTTCAAAACCTCGAAGCGATGCAAGCGGGTCAGCGCGACTCGGGTCTGCGATTTGAAGCCTTGCGCGCGCTTTTTAATCGTCTTCCCGATGAGGTACTAGCGATTGCCGGTCGGGCGATTCAAATGCTTGAATTTGATCGCAGTCATCGGTTTTGTGGGGCCTGCGCAACGCTCACGAAACTTCACGAGGGGGGCCGTTCGAGGCGTTGCTCTGCCTGTGGGGAAACTAGCTACCCCCGAGTAGCACCAGCGATGATGGTGCTCATCAAACGCGAAACCATGTTCGGGCGGCAGCTTTTGCTCGCACGATCGCCGCGTTTCCCGGCGGGGATGTATAGCGCTTTGGCGGGTTTTGTCGAGCCTTCGGAGTCGATAGAGTCTTGCATTCATCGAGAAGCCTTCGAAGAAGTCGGGGTGCGTTTGCGCAATATCCAGTATTTTGACAGTCAGAGCTGGCCCTTCCCGCACTCACTGATGATCGCCTATGTGGCCGACTATGACAGTGGTGAGATTCAGTGTCAGGAGGGCGAGATTGAGGATGCGCGCTGGTTCACACTGGATGCACTACCTCAACTACCGCATCGTTTATCGATTGCCAGACGGCTAATTGATGCTGTGATTGCCCAAGCCTAGCGTGTATCAGCAAGAAGCCAAGGCTGAACCCCTGGCAAGCATCGGCACCGCTTTTCCATGCGACGACAATTAGCCTACGCGCTGATCCCAATCACACCCGCGTTTTGGTCTGCAAATTATTACGTCGCGGCCAAAGCAGTTGGTGAAATCGAACCCCATGCGCTTGCCTTATTGCGCTGGGGATTTGCCCTTTGTTTGATGCTTCCTTTTGCATGGCCAGCGCTTAAGCGTCAGGGTATGCCTTCAAAACAGGAATGGATCGACAGTTTTGTATTGGGTGGCCTGGGGATGTGGATTTGCGGCGCTTTTGTTTATTACGGAGGCCGCAGCACGTCGGCCTTGAATATTGGGCTGATGTATGCGCTTTCACCCGTTTTAATCGCGCTCTTTTCAGCCTTATGGCTAAAAGAGCGATTTGATAAGCGGCAGATACTTGGCGTTGGCTTAGCCTTCACCGGTGTAATTTGGATCGTTACAAGAGGTGATCCTTTGGCAGTCAGCCGCATGCAATGGGTTGAAGGCGATCTTTGGATCGCGGTTGCGGTGCTCTGTTGGACGGCTTATTCGCTGCTGCTCAGGCAACGACCAACAAAACGCGATCCTTTCGCTCGCTTAAGTCTTATCACCGCCTGTGGTGTGGTCATGCTCATACCCCTGACCTGGATCGAGTCGCAACTCGTACCTGACTGGCGTATCTCCTGGGAAGGACTCTGGCTTGCTGTGATCGCGGCGGTATTGCCTGGCTTTGGCGCTTATCAAGCCTATTCGTATATGCAGCAGCAACTTGGGGCTGCTCGTAGCGGTGTGGTTTTATACCTTGGTCCTTTGTATGCTGGCGTGATGGGCTGGCTCTTGCTTGAGCAGTCAATCGAAGGTTTTCACCTGCTTGGCGCAGCCTTGATCTTGCCGGGTGTATACCTCGTGACCATGCGTAAAGCTGCCGCGTAGCAGCGACCAAGGACTTTCGCGCTACTTTAAAAAGCTCGGCAGTCGTGCGCCATCTCGAACGCTTTGGTCTGCTTGCGCTTCGGCTTGACGAATCGCTGGCAAACGATCAATCACCCTTGGCAGGGCCGCCTGGGGAATGACGACCACCCCATCCTGATCGGCCACCACAACATCGCCACTGCATACCGGATGGCCTGCGATCGTGACAGGCAATCCGATGGTCCCCGGACCACTTCGATGGGGTGAGTTCGGTGTGATGCCCATGCAGTAAGCAGGAAGACCCACAGCTCGAAGCCCAGGCAGATCGCGCACGCAACCATCGGTTACAAACCCTATAGCGCCCGCATTGCGTGCCATACCGAGAACGAGGTCACCAGTGACTGCGCACTGCAAATGTTGGCCCGTGGCTGCGACGATTACATCGCCGGCTTGCAAAACTTTGAGGCTATGGATGAGGGCGAGGTTATCGGCTGGCCCACAGTCGCAGGTCACGGCAACGCCGCAAAAGCCCCATTGCTCGGCGATTGCGGGTTTGATTCGGTAATCGAGCGCACCGCTGCCGCCGAGTGCATCGACGATAAAGCCGGTTGGCGTGCCATGAAGCGCTGCCACCAGCGTGGGGTCAGGTCGGTGAATCGCTTCAAGCCGAATGCTTGGTACTTCGTCGATCATTGT
>JALQWJ010000217.1 GCA_023258775.1 Burkholderiaceae bacterium
ACATCGGGATCAAAGCCCGACTCGCGCAACTTAAGTGCCGCTCGAAAGCAGGCCTCACCGCGAATTGCCTTGGTTTCGAAATCGCCAACCCACGGATGAATACCTTGCGTCGAACCTCGCGACGCTTGGTATGCAACAAGCTCAACGCCCTGCCATTGCTTGACTTGGATCTTTTGCATCGTCATAGCGACGACACGATGGCCCTGGTTTGCAAGGGCCGGCGCCAGAAACTTGAATTGACCAGGAAAGTTTTGGTGGATAAATAAAACGTTCATTACATCGCAATCACTATGCGTTGGCGGCAGTCCGATTACTTATCCTAGTGGTCAGCCAATCGGATCAAATCAAACTTCCATAGCCACATGAGCGCACGGATCCAGATTTCGGAGGCACCGCCCATGTGCTCGATAAGTTCATTCAATCTTAGCCCGTCTCGGCTCACAATATGATCTAGCAAGCTTGGCGGTAGCTCTTTGGGAAGAAGCTCCTCGTCGAAGCCATAGTTTGCAACGGCGAGGGAAGCAAGAATGCCCAGACGCATTTGAGCCTGCGGAGCCGGGCGAATCATCCAGTTTGACTGTAACGGGCCCGTCGAGAAGTGAGCAAAGCGCTTGAAGGGGTCGGTACGAGCAGGCCATTGTTGGGAGTAAGTTGGCTTCGCGACTTGACGGATTTTTCTTAACTCCGCGCTCAAATCATGGTAATGATCCAAAACGACTGACCAGTCAAAGACTGAGATAGCCCTTTGGCGCCCCTCCGCCCCCATCTGCTCCCTGAGTGTTTTATCGGAAGCTAGAGCGAATGTATAGCCTGCGAGCGCTGCTGGCTCCACAACGGTCGCTAAACTCGCCCTTCCGATATACATATCATACGTATCAACATCGAGCATATGGCGAAGCGCCAAACTTTCACCTGCTCCAGCAGGTGCTTGCACAGTTGGAACTTTAAAACCATCCCTATCGTGCCGCACCGTATCTTGATAGCCGTTCCAATCCGCAATAAGCACTGGGAGTCCCGCCGCCATAGCCTCAACGGGTGTCAATCCGAAAGTTTCCTGAATATTGTCTGAAAGCGAAACGAAAACGTCTGCAGCTTGCCAGGCCATTCGATACGCAATCTCGTCTTGACCATTCACCCTCAGAAATCGAACATGGGGTGCAATCGCTCGCTGTGCCGCCTTAAAACTTTGCTCGATATGTTCATTGGGAAAAACCCCGGCTTCCAGGCAAACGATACCCACACCACCTTCAGCAGCTTCAGGATGATGTTCCACGACAACCCCGGCCGCGGCGGTGCTTGACTTTAGCCTAAGCGACGCCTGCTCGAGTGCCCAGTACATGGGAAGCGGATTTGCTTTTGCATGAAAGGACAAACGGCCCGCAAAGAAGAACACCACCTCCTGCTCGGCCACAGCCAAGCGCTCTCGTGCCAACTTGATTTGTGCTGTTGTTCGAGCAAATGCAGCTGCATCGATGCCAAGCGGAATAATGGGTGTTTGCGGGTCAGTAAAGCGGCTTGCTCCCAGCGCCTCACGCAAATACGCCTTCATCTCCGATTGTAGGTTCCTTACAAAAATCTGTGCCGCCTTTGAGGTGCAAATCAAAGCATCCCAGGTTTCAAAGGGTGGCATTACCATATCAGCGATCTGGTCCGCAGCGCCTTTTGAGGACAGTGTGTGGGTGACGCCCATGAGACTGAAAGCTTGTGGCGCACCAACTCTTTCGCGCCAGTGAGCCAGCTCTCGAGTGGGTGGAGCGGGATAGTAGAGCGTACCGACGGTCTTGAGTTGCTCAGCCCTCGGAAGCACTTCGAACCCGAGTTCGCCGCGATAACCATTGCTTTGCAACTGCAATTCCAACGATTGCCTGCCACTTCTCGAAGGCCCAATGCCATTGACTTTACCGTCCACATACTTGATCGCGAGCCCTCTAATCAATTGTTTCCCAGCACTTTGTCGCCCCATGATCTTTTGAGCAGTTGAATAAGCATCACCTGCATAAAATATTGAATAGTTTGGAGACAGAGCTTGGGAGGCTTGCATAGGATCGCGCATCGTATAGGTGAGTTGCATCGGACGAAAAGCCGGCAAGAATCCTGCGAGAGATTACATCAGTTGATTAAGCTAGCTTGGGGAACTAGCAGATTAAGGTCGTGAGAAAATCCTCGCGGAAGTACACTACCAACAATCAGGAGCAAGTATCAAATGGCAAAAATTACGATTGACGGGGCCGAATATGAGAGCGAATCCCTCGAACCCGAAGCAAAAGCTCAGGTCGACATGCTCATCTACACCGAACAAAAGATTCGACAGTTGCAAGCCGATCTGGCGCTTGCGCAAACGGCACACACAGCCTACGCAACCCGGCTCAGAGCCTTATTACCCGCAGGAGAAACCGTAAAAATTGAAGGGGGATTTGCGGGCTAAGTTTTGACGCGGTTCCAAAGAGAAAAGTCTCATTAGATAAAGTTAATCGTTAAATAACGCTAAACAAAAAACGCCGATAGCCCGTACTCCAAGCTGTAACGCTTAAATTTTGGAGTGAGCTGATGGCTAGCATGCTTGCATTGAATGGCTCTGGGGCAACGAATCTAAACGCTCGTAAGAATCTGGGGGCGGCTCAAGCCCAGGTCGCGGAGTCAATTCACCGGCTCTCATCGGGTGTTCGCCTACACAGCGCTGCCGATGACGCCTCGGGACTCGCAATCTCAGCCCTGCTTCTCAATCAGAGTCAGGTGGTTTCAGGAGCACAGTCGAACCTTGGGGCAGCCACGTCAATGCTGCAATTGGCCGATAGCTCACTGGCACAAGCAAACGATGCCCTCATGCGCGTTAAAGAACTCGTCACCCAGGGATCAAACGACTCACTAGGCCAAGAACAGTATTTGAGTATTGCCCAAGAAATTATCCAGCAACTAGAGGAAGTCCAAAAGCTAGCCGACCGCACAAGCTATAACGGAAATCGCGTCTTGGGTGGCGCAGGAAACAATCTGATTGATGTGCAAAAGACGGTTTCTACGGTTCAAAACACAACGAGCATTGTTGGACATCCCCAAGGAACTTGGGTAAGCGTAGACGGCTCATCAGCCGTAGGGAGCTTAACGGGGACATTAAGAGTGACGATCACCGCGAGCGCGGGGACAATCCGACTGACGAGCTCCACCAACGGAGTCATCATTGACGATCCTGCGAGTGATGCCTATAACGGTAACGCGACGAGCATTTCACTTG
>JALQWJ010000218.1 GCA_023258775.1 Burkholderiaceae bacterium
GTGATAACGCTATGCCTGATCTCAAAGCGTCATCTTGAGAAATTCAGGGATTTCGGCAAGCCGTCGGGCAGGGTGCCTCACCGATAGGTTCAGAGCCTTTAATTGATGTGGCAATGTCAAATAGGCTGTACACGATACAGACCGACAGCGCGAGCACTGCAAAGCGAAGAAACAATTGCCTCATGGATTAGCCGTAGTTTGAGAATCTTTGAGATCATAACGTAGATCGGCCTATTGCTGTGCGTTGTTGGCGGAACTGTGCATCCTGCCGGTGATCTGCGTATACTTCATGACTTGCCAACGAGCGCCCATGGCGAAACAGGTAGACGCAAGGGACTTAAAATCCCTCGATCATTGCGATCGTGCCGGTTCGACTCCGGCTGGGCGCACCAAAAGCTCAATGGCAGGCCAAGCCTGCTCAAGCATATGGGGCTGAGCAGCCTCATTGGGGTGGATCCTGTCAGATTGGAACAGGTTTAAGTCAAATTCCTTACCCTGCATCAAGAAAGGCACTAGCGAGATCTGTTGCTCTTTGGCAATCGCAGGGAAGAGACGCTCGAACGATTGCCCATAAGTTCCATAGTTAGGCGGCATACGCATCCCTATCAGCAGCACCTTTGCTGATTTAGCCTTTGATTGTTTGATCATCGAAACCAATTGCGATCGACTCGTTTCAAGCGGCAGGCCTCGGAGTGCGTCATTACCTCCAAGCGCAATAAGAACCCAACGGGGCCGGTGTTTATCAAGAAGCGCTGGAAGGCGACTCAAACCGCCTGCTGTTGTCTCGCCGCTCAGGCTCGCATTGATGACCTTAATCGCTGCATGCGCCGGTGAGCGCTGGAATCTCGCCTCCAAAAGAGAAACCCAACCACGGCCTCGCTTGAGTCCATACTCGGCCGACCAACTGTCACCAAGCACCAATAGGGTTCCCGTTGAGCCGGTCTTTTCACTTGCCGTTACACTCCGCACGCTGCCTGTCTGCAGGAGAAGACAGCCACAGGCAGCTAGGCCTCGCGACATAGACCGCCCAATCCATAGCCTTCTTCCCTGATTTCGTGGACTCTTCATGCATGCCATTATCGCAAAGGACTTGACCCGCATTGTTCGTGATGCTGATCGGGCCCTAGCTATCGTTGACCAGCTTAGTTTCTCAGTGCCAATTGCCTGTAGTTTTTGCGTGACAGGTCCCTCCGGTTCGGGGAAATCAAGTTTGCTAAGCCTCCTGGCTGGTCTCGATCTTCCAAGTGCAGGCCGTCTAGAGATTCTTGGCAAAGACATAGCGACGCTCAGCGAGGAGGAACGGACCCGATTTCGAGGTCAGCACTTGGGTTTTGTCTTTCAAAACCATCAACTGCTACACCAACTCACTGCACTCGAAAACATTATGTTGCCTCTTGAAATACAGGGCCGTCCTCATGCCAGAGCGCAGGCTATAGAACTTCTAGGCGAAGTAGGGCTCAGCGAACGTGCGCACCACTACCCAAGCACCCTATCGGGTGGTGAACAACAGCGCGTCGGGTTGGCTCGGGCCTTTGCAATCAGGCCGCAACTGCTATTAGCTGATGAACCCACAGGAAGTCTGGATGCACAAACTGGTGAGCGAATCGCAAACCTCATGTTCGACTTGAACAAGAGCCATGGCACAACACTCGTGCTCGTCACCCATGATGAGGCGCTTGCGGCCAGATGCGATCAAGGCATTCGATTAAGTGCAGGTCGTGGCACACCACGATAAAGCACTAGGCCCAAAGCGCTGAGCGCTGAGCGCTGAGCCCTAAGCCCTAGACCATCTGACCAAAACAGCTTGATATTGACTCGGCCAATGCGTCAAAGGGCATTGCCACATAGCGGCCATTTGATTGAGTCCATCGCGCCGCGGCATCGGCATGCAAAAAGGCTGCAGCAGCTCCCAAGACTTGAGCATGGATTGTTGGGTGCCTTGCCAGGAGCGCAGCAACAACACCACAAAGAACATCGCCTGAACCCGCTTGTGCAAGCGCTGGGGCTGATCGGTCGATGATCACGCTTTGATAGCCTGGCGACTGAACCAAACTGCCGGCGCCCTTAAGAATGACCGTACAAGCTGTTAGATCGACCAATCGATTCACTGCTTCGAAGCGATCACGCTCAACCTCGTCGCGTGAGATGCCTAAGAGTCTGGCGGCCTCAAGCGGATGGGGTGTAAGCACAACACTTCTTGCTGGTTTGGGCCTGAGGCTCGCGTAGGCGCTATGCTCACTGCTCAAGCCCTCAGCTGATGCGATATCTTCACTTTGAATGATCGCAAGTTCTCGTAAGGCATTAAGTAGGCTTGGATCAGAAGCAAGCAAGTTGAGCGCATCGGCATCGAGCACCAAGTCCATCGACGAGTCCAAGGCGCCTCGAAGGTATTCTTGTGCGATCGAACTTTGGCCAAGACCGCAGCCAATTGCGATTACGCCCCTAGCCCGATTGCTGCTAAAGGCCTTAAGCTCACGACCCTTCAACTGCATGACTTGGGGCGGAAATCCGAGCAAGGAGGATGCACGGTTGATGGCTAGCACATAGCACTTGCCAGGGCCGATTGCGAGGCAGCCCTGTGCTGCCAGGCGAAGCGCGCCATCCATCCCTCTGGCACCCCCGACGAGGAGCACATCACCCATTAATCCCTTGTGGGCATGCGCTGGACGATGAGCAAGACGATAGTCTGAGAAAAAAGAAAGTCCATTGATGATGCGATGGGGCAGGCCTTCACCCCATTTGAGGGATCTGAGTCCGTTTACCGGCTTATTCGGTAACTTGGCTTCAGGCCATGCGCTTGGATTGAGCATTCGCAAGTCGAGCGAGTGTTCAACAGGCAATAGATCGAGCGGATGTTCAGCACGCGACAGATCGAGCGAGTCATCGACGAGCGGTTTGTTGACAGCAGGAATATCGCGATCCGAGACATCCAACAGCGATTCATCCAAAAGCGATTCATCCACAAGCGATTCATTCACCAGCGATTCATTCACAAGTGATTCGGTAAGAACCGATTCATGAACAAGCGGGGCATAGACAAGCTGCTCCCAATAACCTCTTGCCTGACCACTAAACAATCCCCTTAGGGGTCTAAGCAGACAAAGGCACAGATCGGCCTTTATTGCCGTGGGCCAGGCATGGCCCAGATTCGGATGTAATCCAGTTGGTATATCGATACTAATACAATATCTATACTTCTTTTTAATCCGCCATTGATTGATTT
>JALQWJ010000219.1 GCA_023258775.1 Burkholderiaceae bacterium
CGATATGGCGGCCTTTTATGAGGGTGCTTCGCGACGCTGGGTCAGTGAGTGCGATGAGGCGATTCTTGAGGCTGCGCAAGCTGCCATGGTTTCGTCGAATCACCTTTTAGAGCGGTATCGCGAAAGAAAATCGGCTTGTTTTTTAGTGCCCAATGGCTTGGCAATGAGTCCACGGTATGAAGCCTTTAACTGGGGCGTTCTTAGAAGCCAAGGTGCAACAATAAATAAGAGCAAAGATCTTGTTCTGGGCTACATCGGCGCCATTGCACCCTGGTTTGATTGGTCTTTAGTGCATCGACTTCGTCAGCAACTCGTCGATGAAGGCTTTAAACGCTTCAAGATTGTTCTTATTGGACCGGTGCATGGCGATCTTCCTGGAGACTTACCCCTTGACGTTGAAATCAAGCCAGCAATGCCGCAAGAATTGATTTGGGACGCCTTAGCTACATTTGATATTGGACTGATACCGTTCAAGATAAACGAATTAACAGCCTCTGTCGACCCTGTGAAGTACTATGAGTACAGGGCTGCAGCCCTGCCAATTCTTAGCAGTCGTTTTGGCGACATGGCGTTAAGAAATAGCGATGACGGTGTTTACTTTTTTGAATCAATGCAGGCAGGCAGTATATCGATTGATTCGTTGCTCAAAGAGCGTAAAGCATCCCACGCCTTGGACACAGCAGCGATGTCTTGGGCCTCTCGCTTTGAGGCAGTATCAACGATTTTTATCGACTAAGTGTAGCGGTGATCGCTATGCCATTGCCCCTCGACCATCCAATAGCCCTGATCATAGGTATCACGATGCATATCGATGGTAGCTACAGGATCGATCCATTGATAGACGTGAATGCCTTTTTCGCAAAGCAAATAGGCGCCTACCCTGAACGTACCTTTATTTAACCTCAGTGGCTCGATTTCAATCGTAAGTACACCCGAACCTTCCTGATCACGCGGTACGTCAACCGCTTGATTGACCGAGAGATTGGTCCCAATAATTCGGCCTCCTTGCGAAGAAAAAACAATCGCAGCACTTGGGGCAGGAATTAAAGGATCGCTCTTAAAAATAATCCTCATCCTCATCAGTGAGCGGCCAGAAAACCCTTGGAGTTGTGTTCCTGTATTCCCGTCGACTTCGACTTCCACGCTCACAATGCGTGCATGGCCTCGCATTGGCCCTGCTTGACCGCCATCATCAGCCAAGTGATGGCTCTGAGCCCTTGTTTGTAACTCGGCAAGATTGCTATCGCCTGCAGAGCGTTCTCCGCTTAGATCATCAAGGTACTCCTGATACTGACCAAGCACTGTTTTTGGCGGGCCGATCGCTCGAATTTCTCCTCGATCAAGCCAAAGAACGCGATCGCAAAACACTTCAACATGAAAGAGTACATGAGAGCAGAATAAGACGGATGTGCCCTTTTGCTTGACCTGCATCATGCGGTCAAACGACTTTCTTGCAAAGGCGCCATCACCAACTGAGAGTGCTTCATCGATGAGTAAGACATCTGCATCAACGCTAGTTGCTACGGCAAAGGCCAGACGCATTTGCATGCCGCTTGAGTAGGTTTTGACCGGTTGATCAATATATTCGCCAATCGATGCAAAATCGATAATTTGCTCGATACGTTCTTCAATAGCTTTACTTGTCAGCCCAAGGATCGCGGCATTTAGACGTAGGTTTTCCCTGCCGGTGAACTCGGGGTTAAAGCCAGATCCAAGTTCAAGCAAGGCTGCAACTCGCCCCCGAGTGTGTACTTCTCCTTGTGTTGCTTGAAGTGTGCCCGCTATGATTTGTAAAAGAGTTGATTTACCCGCACCGTTAACACCTACGATGCCGAGTACTTCACCTCGTTTTAAGCTTAGATTGATGCCTTTGAGTGCTGTGAAAGTTTGCTCTTGCTTTGTTCGGTTGCCCCGTAAAAACAATGAAGGCAATAAAAGTTCAAGTAAACGATGCAAGGGTTTTCGCTGTTTTCGAAATGACTTTTCAAGGGCTTTTAGCTCAATTACCCAGTCGCTACGAGGATCAAAGGACATCTGCAAATCCAGGCCGTATCCGTCTGAAAAGTAGGACCGAAAAAGCAATGAACACGAGTGAACTTAAACCGTGCCAGAGCCAACTATCTACTTGGAAGTGTGAACTCGGAAGCAGCGCATAGCGCATGGCTTCGGCCGCAGCTCCGATGGGGTTGAATTCAAACCAGGGGCGAAGTGCATGAGGCACCGCACTTGCAGGGTAAAAAATCGGTGACAAAAACATCAATAAGCTTGTTATTGCCGGCATGACTTGCTGAAGATCTCTAAAATAAACGCCAAGGCCGCTCAGTATGAGGCTAAGACCAAGGCCATAGATGACAAAGGGCGCCATAAGCACTGGAAGACACCCGAGGCGAATAAGCATATCGAGGCTTAGTCCGAGCGTGAGTGCTTGATAAAGCGTCAACACCAGAGTCGCTGTAAACAGATGAAGCATCGCCGAGCCAAAATTGACAGCTGGGAGCAGCGCTAGCGGGAAGCGAAGTTTTGTAACAAAGTTACTCTGTGAGCTGATACTTGAGGGCGACCTGTTGAGTAGTTCAGCGAAAAAATTAAATGCTGCCAGTCCAGCTAGAACTTGAGCCGCATAGTCCCAGGCACTTTGCCCAAACTGGCCTGTCGTCATAGGCCAACGAAATTGCATGAACTCAAAAAAAATGAGGGTAAACACAGCAAGTTGGCTAAGTGGTTGTAACAAGGGCCAGGCCAGCCCCAACATCGAACCCCTGTAGCGCGACTCAATATCGCGCTTTAGCAGTTGCCCGTAGAGGAAGAATCGATAGCGCATCGCTGCCTTGTGAAGTTTAAAAGCATCATCGCTCAGATTGTACGAGGCGGTTTTTGGTATTAGTCCTAGAATGCGAAAAAATGGGGGCGCTAAAGGGTGCGTGATCGTGCATTGGAGTTTGAAGTCTATCCGCGGCAATTAAGCGAGCCAGCAAGGCTCGGCCGAACGCTATGCGTTGCGCCACACCCCGATGATGAAATCCTCGGATGTGGCGGTCTTTTGGCGTTACTCGCTCGGCTTGGCTTGGCCAGTCCCAGTCTTATCCTGACCAAAGGCGAGAGGTCAATGAGTGAGAGTGACCTTCACACGCCAAGTCAGAACGGGGTTCATCAAAACGCGCCGCACCAGATTAGCCCCGATAC
>JALQWJ010000021.1 GCA_023258775.1 Burkholderiaceae bacterium
CGGGTATAGCCTTTGCGCTTTGGCTGTGGTCACTGATTGACCCACTTGCCAGCGAATTAAGGCTCTTTGCTCAGCTCTGCTATGGCATAAGCCTGGTAATCAGTTTCAAGTTCTTCAGAGACGATGGCCTTTCCTTTGGCAGATCCATGATGGCTAGCCTAATTCTCGGGTCAACACCACTTATTGGTTTTGCGCAATGGTTCTTTACAACCGATGCTTTGCTTCTCATTTGTTGGCTGATGGCGTTGGCAATCGCTTGGCGCGCACTTAAAGCGCAGCAGTTTCAATGTGCATGGCACTGGTGGTCCCTCTTAGGAATTGTTATCGCGATCGGGGTGCTGTGCAAACACTTTATGCTTTTTTTCTGGGTTGGCCTATTTGCCTATCTGGTTTTTATTCGATCGAAATTGCTTCTTCAATGGGGCGGTATGTTCCTGAGCTTTGTGGTCTTTAGCCTTGTTTTGATACCTCATGTGATCTGGCTTTTAGAGCATCCGGGGACCACCATCAAGCACCTCATTGATTTGCAGGGACGAACCGAACAAGTCATCCAGGCAACCGGAAATATGAACGGCCTGACGGGTTTGACCATTGGCTTGCGCCAGGCCATCGAGTTTATTGCAGCCCAATGGCTTGGACTGGGAGTTGGCGTACTTGCTGTACTTAAAATCAGATCAGCGATGAGTGACATGCAGCGTTGGCTGCTGCTGCATTCGATAACAATTCTTGTGATTTTTGTGATTCAGGCTGGCGTGGGTCGGGCTAACGCAAATTGGGCTATGCCGGCTACCTTCAGCCTTGGGCTTGTCTTAATTGCCAATTACCTCCATCAAGCAACGCCGGATGGTTTCGCTCATCTCGAGCAAGGGATGAGGTCTAAGTTGAGCTTTTGGGTAATCAGCAATTTGCTGATCGGTTTTTTTATTTCCTTTGGCGCACAAGCACTGAAGTTTGTGAAGCCAGAGGCCTTGATCTGGATTGATCGGATTGATCCATTTCACAGACAACGTGGCTGGAACGAATTTGATCGTGCGCTTGCGGCACTAAGTAAGCCTGCAGCAATTCCTTGGGGCGTGAGTGATCGCGATGCGGCGGCAAGGATCTTGCACCGATTCGGTGATGGGCAACTCGTGTATCGATCATTGCCGGGATCAAAACCCAATCATTTCGCCTTACGTTACCCCTACCAAACGCAGGTAACGGTGCAAACCCCGAGAAATAAGCAGTCTTGCACCTGGTTCCTGGCAAGGGAAGGCGACTCTGCACAAACTAGAACTGGCGAGTTAATTGCCCGTGTTGAGCGGAGACGACTAAGCGGGCGAAGCGAGACATGGGTCATATGGCCAGAGGCTTGTCCGTAACCCGAAGATGCCACGATGAAGCATGCAGAACTAGGTCGTTTAAAGCATTGGTTATCCGTCTTATTGCCGATGCTCGGACTCGTCACGCTTCCCAATCTCGCTGTCCTTGATCTCGAATTATCTGCTTATTTTTATGATGAACAATGCAAATGTTTTCCTGCAGCTGTGCTTGGATGGGTGCATCGCTTTGATTGGATCATCGCTTGGTTAGGCCGCTTAGCGCTGCCAGTGATCCTGCTTTTAATGTTATTACTTTGGTTCAGACTCGCTGGAGGCAGGCAGGCATCAGATCGGCTTGAACGCGTCATTGGGCTTCGGCGGGTCATTACGGCGCTTGGATTTATGGCTTTGCTTGGGGTACTAACGCCAATGGTGCTCATTCATGAAGTCTTGAAACCCGAAATCGGGCGCGCACGTCCACGGGACATAGCGCAATTCGCAGGAACACAAGTATTTACACCCGCTTGGGTGAAATCGACAGCGTGTACTAAGAATTGCTCTTTTACAAGTGGTCATGTTGCCTTTGGTGCCTGGGTCATGTCGGGCTGGTACCTTGGCAGGCGTCGCCGATGGCTATGGCTTTGCTTTGGAGGGGCGCTAACGATGGCAATCGGATGGTCTAGGATGGCACAGGGTGCGCACTTTTTTACCGATGTGATTGGTTCATGCCTACTTGTTTGGCTGACCGCTCATCTGATTTCGATGATAGCTTTATTCCGTTCTCGATAATAGACTTAAGTACAATGTGACATACTTTTAAGCGCGATGTAGACCTCGCTCTGTCATCTGATATTCACCGCGCCCCTGGCAGGGGATTCAACGCAGCGGGCCTTGATATTGTTAAATGCGAAACGGGTTATCGAAGTGACCCGAACTTACCTCCATCGGTTAACGCCACAAAAGCCCTCCTTCGACGGATTCAGCCAAGATGAATAAATGGTCTCGCGCATTGCTTCTCGCAAGTTTTCCACTTCTTGAAGCTTGTGGTGGTGGGGGTGAAGCTGCGAACCCATCGGCAAGTGCTTCGGTGTCAGCAAACTCAGCCTCGGCAAACTCAGCCTCGGCAAATCCAGCTAACGCTCCATCAACATCGCCCTCGCAATCTGGGTCGGGAACCGCTTCTGCTAAAACCTTACCTGCCCCAACACTACGCTTTAACGATACAGGAATTAGTCTTAGTGATGGCTTGACCAGGGACGGTCGCTGGTCAGTGAGTGGATTAAATGGTTTGGGCTGGGAGTACTCGCTCGATCTGGGTCAGAACTGGATTCGTGGTGCAGGTGATTTCTTTGTTGTTGAAGGCGATGGATCCAAGATGATCTGGGTACGAACCCGCGATGAGCAAGGAAATACCTCTGAGATTGTGAAAGTGTCCTGCACGCTCGACACGATGGCGCCTGCGCCAGTTCAAACACAGTCAACGCAAGAGGCGGGACTGCGGCGGATTGAATTCAAAGGGCTTGAGACGCAAGCAAGATGGGAGTATCGCTTCGATGAGCGAGAGCCCTGGGTTTCTGGTGTCGGAAAGCAACTGTGGCTACTTGGTAATGGTCCTGCAAGGCTCTTCACGCGCCAGGTTGATGCGGCTGGTAACTCTTCAGATCGATCTGAACTGGACTTGGTGCAAGCAAGTGCTGGCGAAGCTATCGAGTTTTCAACCAATCCGCTGGCACCTACGTTGATAGCTCAACTGCCGGAATCAAGCGAGGTGCTTATCCTGCACGGCAGCGTTCGTCAGGGCGATGCGGACTATGTTCGAATTGATGTACCACCAATGAGATCGCTTGCCTCATTAAAGCTTGTTCACTACCGTTCTGAAGATAAGATTGCATTTTTCGCCCTGCAGCGGTCAGTAGTTTTTGATGCCGGCGTCGACACAAGCCGAATGATTGCCTTCGGGCACTTTGGTCCCGAAAAGCTGGGACAAAATTTAGTCGAAAATTTGACAGCAGCCCAGTTGTCCGCTGGGCCAATTGTTTTATGGATGCAGCAAACCGGCAGCCAAAGCACAGACTACGCCTTTGAATTGCGCCTCAGTTCGAGCCCATAGCTTGTCAGGTTCAAGGACGAGTTAACGCAAGTTTATAGGGTTGGTTGCGACCCGCGGCTCGTCTTAATAGCCCGTGCTAGCGGGGTTAGAAGCATGATCTAGATCATAGTCCTGGAGTAATGATTTCGGGATTTGTGTTGTTTCGTGGTATGTCCCTTTTTCGCCAGGGCGCCTGCACTTTGGCAAAGTCTTGCAAGACTTTAATGCAGCGATCAGCGGCATAATCCGATTGCGCAGCAAGCCAACCAACCGCAAACCAGGCCTGAGGCTGATGCGCACTATGCGATTTATAAAGTGCATGGGCAACATGCAAATCATTGTATTCACCCAACGCGTCTTGAGCCTCAGCCATCACTTGTAGAAAATGTTCAAGTCGCTTTTCCTGTAAAAGGCTGCGCACAAACTCAACGCCATAACGAAGACGTTTCATACGCTTGCGCAAATCATGTCGCTCGTCAACACTCAGTTGGCCAAAGTTGGCACTCATCTTCTTACACTTACGATGCCAGCGTTGAAGAACTTCAAGCAGCAAGTCTTGCGCTGGCATTTGTCCGAGTTCGTTATCGTTTCTGGCACGATCGAGATCAAGCTTCATGTCGTGCTCTAGCCACTCAAGAAACCATAACTGACACTGTTTATCGCGAATCAGATCTCTTGGCGATTTTAGATCAGTCGGTGAGGGTAGTTCAATGAGGGGTGCATCAATGTCACGTAGTCGCGGCCACAGACTTTCGGCAAGCACATCGCGGTCTCTGCTTGCGCCAAGATCTGTGGCCAGCGATCGAGCCTGGGCATCCCAGTGGGCAATCGCTTGTAATCGCTGACCAAATAATTTCATCGCCGTGCGAAGCCTTCTTAGTCCGACTCGGATCTGATGAACATGTTCGGGTCCGTGCCCCTCTTCAGCGGCAATTTGTGATGCATTTTGCATCACCTGTCGGCGGCAGTCGGAAAAGATCGCTAATAAGGCTTCATCGATATTAGCGCCTGCTTCAAGGCGAATCGATCCGGCCTTTGTCGGCGAGATAAATGCGCGATCCTCAAAGAGCATGTGACCGCGCTGCGCTTTGCTACGCAAATCAATCCAGAGTTGATAACGTTTAATATAACCCGCAGCAGCTTCGAGTACGGCAAGCGGCGAGCCTTTGATCGATTCGATTTCAAGCTCGCGAAGCCCAAGCTGGCGTTGCTCACTTTGAATGATCCCCTCATCGAAGCAGAGCTCAACAAAGCCGCGCCGAGTGCGCTGAATCTGGCTCTGACGCCTTACGTCGGTCGCAAAGCGGCGCTGCAAGCTCTCGCCTTGTACCCTTTGCAAAAGTACTTGCAGCCTTCGCCCTGCCGGGCTGCGCAGATGCCTGCTAACGTCGAGCGCTGGCTCAGCCGCGCTACGATCAGGTAATCGAATGTTGTCTTCTTCACGGCTGATGCTGTCGAGACCTTTTCCCGCCTTCAGGGTTTGCACCCAATTGCGCCCTTCACGGCGAAGCCGCAGCGCCATGTCTTCACTAGCTAACAATCTCGACGGGGTATCGAAATAAACCGCTTGCAGGCGCTGTCTGCGTAGGTTATCGGGGGAGCGGTCTTTAATTTCTTGTGCCAGTGCAGCCCGCACTGTGGCGGGGACCTGTAATTTAAGCTCGATTTCAGTCATCCAGAGGCTCCAGCCCCACGACGGGGCAAATCATCAAGCCTCTACCCTATACCAAATCGGGTCCGATCGCAGCTTTGACTTGCCAGAAGGGCTCTGCATCCTTGCGTTGAAGCCACCAAAGCGCACCTTTTTTCAAGCTCCAACAAGCATCCCCGCCACTGACCAAGTGCGACATTAAATGCCCAAGCAAAGGCTGATGTCCAACAACAACCAGATGCCCAGACTTTCGCAAATGCGCTTCATCGACTTTGATCGATTGCAAAGCCTCTTCAAGCGAGCTGCCCGGCAGTAAGCGCGGCTCGGGGCGTACTTTTGCTGACAAGGTCATCGCTGTTTGCAGTGCGCGCTGGGCGGGGCTGCTGACCACCGCAAAAGTTTCAGGAAGTCTTGCGTCAAGCCATCGACTCATTCTGCTCGCTTGCTTCTTGCCCCGCTCTGATAGGCTACGCTCAAGGTCTTGTTTGTGGTCTTCAAGACTGTCGCCAGCGTCGGCATGTCTCCAGATAATCAAATTCATGGTGATAATGCGTGAAATACAACTTGCGCTACCGGGGATTTCATCGCCTTTGCGGCCCTATTGCATCGAAAACCATATTGCCGGGGTTCATAGCGATCCCATACGGGCTTTCAGATCGAGGGCGAGTTGCTCGCTTGAGGCTTGCTGGCTAAGCTTGGTTTTGGGCCAATCGATAATTTCAAGACGACCATCCGGATGTTCGACCAAGGCCGTCATGCTTTCAACCCAATCACCATCGTTGCAATAAAGCACATCATCAATCATGCGGATCTCCGCGCGATGAATATGTCCACATACAACACCGTCAAAACCCCTTTTGCGGGCAGCGTGAGCGAGTGCCTCCTCAAAAGCAGTTACAAAGCTCACAGCTCGCTTGACCTGGTCTTTCAGCCACTGACTAAACGACCAATAAGGAAGTCCAAGCCGTGCTCTTGCAAAGTTGAAGCCGCGGTTAACCCTTAATGCCCACTCGTAGGCGTAGTCACCGAGCACAGCAAGCCACCGGGCACATTGCACCACGCCATCAAATAAATCACCATGGGTGACCCACAACCGTTTACCCTCTTGAGTTACATGAATCGCTTCATATTCAATATCGATACCGCCAAACTGTAACCCGCAAAACTGTCGAATTGACTCGTCGTGGTTGCCAGGTACGAAGATAACTCGAGTACCTTTTCGGGCTTTTCGTAATATTTTTTGTACAACATCGTTATGTGCTTGTGGCCAGTGCCAGCGCCGCTTCAACTGCCATCCATCAACGATATCGCCAACAAGATACAGCGTTTCACATTCGAAACTTTTTAAAAAATCAAGAAGCTCTTCGGCCTGACACCCAGCCGTTCCGAGATGAATGTCTGAAATAAAAACTGCCCGATACCTTTGCTCAGAGGGATCCTCCGGCATCAGGTAATAGGGCAGCGGACCATTCATGCCGCTAAAGGTCCAAATCGTTGCCTGAAGCGCTGGTCGAGTTGTTCAAGCGGCAAAATTACGGGGAAGTCAGCACAGTTCAACTCAAAGTCAACGCAAGGCTCGCCCATGATCATCGCACCTGCCCGCAAGTAGGCTCGCAACAGCGAAGGTACTTCGACTTGTTCCTGAGTATTGAACTCAAGACGTTTGAGCCTTTGCAATGGCCAAACTCGGAAGCTTTCCCCTGCATCGTGCAGCGGTATGAGCTGTTGGTACAGTCGCAACACTGACTCGGGTCCGTCTTTCAGTGAGACGCTGACACATCCCATGAGGTGCGTGTAATGCTTTCCCGAAAGCCAGCGCGACAAACCTGTCCACATCAGCATCAAGCTTGTTCCGCCTCGATAGGCAGGATCGACACAAGCACGTCCGAGTTCAACAATTTCATGGCGCAAAGGATCGAGTCGGGTTAGCCAGAACTCCTGCTCTGCGTACCGACATCCCAGTTCTCTTGCAGCCTCAGGTGTCAGTATGCGATAGGTTCCCACCACGTCATCACGGTCCGGATCGATGGCGACAAGATGTGTACACCAGGGATCGAAAATATCGTCGTCCTGACAGGTCAGCTTTCCGGATGCTTGTGGCGCGCTTTCACGAAAAATGCGAGCTCTCAGTTCAAGTGCCTGGGCAATACGGCCTTCGGAGCGTGCGATTGCCACATGGATCCTCTGAGACTGACAAAGCAGTTCATCGCCCACCGAAGCCTTAGCAGCATAAAAAGCCCGGTCTTCCACCATGTTCATGTACAAAAATCCTTACACAGATTAAACCAGTGCAAGTGTGATCAACGCGCTTTAAATCACGATGACAACTTCGTGTCGAATGGATGACATAACAAAGCCTCTCCCATTCGGATCCGATATCCTTCCTGGATTGTTGTATGAAATAGACAGTTTGGCGGTGCAAATAAAATGATTGTCGAACCGTGCTCAAACCAACCAAGTTCTTCACCCTTTTCGCATGGCGTTTGGCGTTCAAAACGGTGAGGTCCCCGGTAACTCAAGTCGAGTTGTTGATCGATGGCATGAATCCGCATGCTGGCGACCAAAACTGCTGCGACCGGAACAAGGACCAAAGCACAGGGATTGTTCTCAATAGCGAATCGTAAGACGGCGCGCTCATTGCGACAAAACAAGCTCGGGACCCTGGCAAGCGCCGGTGGATTGACATTCCAGGCGTCACCCGAGTGATAGGTCACTTCGCGGAGGACAGCCTTTGCCGGTGCATGAAATCGATGATACATGCTTGATAACAGTCGAAGGGTGACATAACGGCTGCCTTCAAGCTGCTGAGCCAGCGCCTTATCGCCGACTAAATCCTCAAGCCGGTAGCTTAGCCCCTTGGTTTGAAAAAGCATTTGTGCTTCGACTTGCCCATGCGCGCCGACGATTGCATCGCAAGGACTTGTCCAAACACCCGCGTTGGCGTCGATTGGTCGTAAGCCATCCTGCAGCTCTCGGATAAAGCAATCACGCAAAGAATTGAAATCCTTCTTTTTGGCTTCACTTAAGTCCAAATCGGCGAAAAGTTTCCATATCGCAATTGAAATTTTGGTCAGCCAGCGATTTTCGATCGAAGCAAACCAGCCCATAAAGCGGGTTAGCGCGATTCTTGGTATCCGATTAGTGAGCGTGAAGTTGAGCTCATCAGCGATTACGCGCTTCATTGAATCTGCCATTGTTTCCTTGACCTTTCTGTTAGAACAAGCATTCACAAGCTTGTCATTTGACTGTTTTAAAAGTCTTATGATCTCGGAGAGATAAGACCATGAGCCTATCTGTTGCAACAATCACGACGCTATCACTTCTGCCACCTGCTTTGCTGTGGGTTGCGCCTGCTGCCTACAGGCGATTGCTTTTGTCGAGGGCTAAACATCGCTCACTAACAGGGCATTCCAGAATGGCCCAGCGTGTTGCTCGGCTGCTTCCCGGCTATCGATTCGACGAGCAAAGCTTTTTCAGGGCAGATGATTGCGATAGCAACACCGAAGCGATGAGAAGAGCTGCGTTCTATAACATGTCTGCTCGTTTCGCCAAGCGCTACGCCAGATCGCTTGAAGCCACCGAAAGGGCCAAGCAATCGCTTTCTGATTTGCAATTCATCTCGAGTTACCGGGTGCCTTTTCAGTTCAGTGATTTGGTGAAACGGCATTTGAAAATTGGCAGTGTGGTTTCGAACTCGCATGATGTTTTTATCGAGGACCTGGATGGCAACCTCTTTTATGACCTGAGTGGCTCTTACGGCGTTAATCTGCTCGGTTATGATTTTTACAAACGAAATATTGTGACCGCCAATGATTCGGCTCAGGCGCTTGGACCCGTGCTTGGTATGTACCACCCTGCCGTTATCGAAGTCGCCGAAAGGCTGCGTGTGATATCGATGCAAGACGAAGTGTCGTTTCATATGTCGGGTACTGAAGCGGTCATGCAAGCGGTGCGTCTTGCTCGCTATAACACCGGCAAGACCCATTTGGTTCGTTTTTGTGGCGCGTACCATGGCTGGTGGGAGGACGTTCAACCTGGCCCTGGCAATCCGATGCCACCGCGAGAGACCTACACGCTGGAAGACATGAGTGAACGTTCGCTTACGGCACTGCGTATGCGCAAGGATGTGGCTTGCGTGCTTGTGAATCCCTTGCAGGCTTTGCACCCGAATCGGGCTGCACCTGGCGATTCGTCGCTCGTTGACAGCAGCCGAAAGGCTGGCTTTGACCGGGTTGCCTATACCGATTGGCTCAGGAAACTTCGTGCGCTTTGCACGGCACGCGGTATTGTTCTTATTTTTGACGAGGTTTTCCTCGGCTTCAGACTTGCTCCGGGCGGCGCTCAGGAATACTTCGGGGTTGAAGCTGATATGGTGACCTACGGAAAAACGCTCGGTGGAGGATTCCCCTGTGGCGTTCTTTGTGGCAAGTCGCGTTTCATGCGACGCTATCGCGAGGATCGCCCCGCCGACATTTGCTTTGCTAGAGGAACATTCAATGCGCATCCCTATGTAATCAACGGTATGCTGCATTTTCTACGCGCCCTTGAAACGGCACCGGTCAAGGCACTTTATGAGGGTCTCGAAACGCGCTTTCAAGACGCGGCTGACCAACTTAATCAGCGATTGAACAAGGCACAAGTACCGGTGCAGGTTGCTGCGATGGCCAGCGTCTGGACAATTCTTTTTGAAAAACCATCGCGTTATAACTGGATGCTGCAGTTTTATTTGCGTGAGGCAGGACTTGCACTCAGTTGGGTGGGCTCTGGTCGCTTGATTTTTTCGCTCAATTATCATGAAAAACATCTTGATGCGGTTTTCGAGCGTTTTGTCGGTGCTTGCGTTGCGATGCGTGACGATGGCTGGTGGCATACACCGCCCGAATTAAGCAATAAATCGATTCGTCGCCGCATTCTTAAGGAATTGTTCGCAAACAAATCTGCGGTGTAGGGCGGCGGTGTAGCGCAGCGGGGCGTAGCGGCGTGGCGCAGCGTTCTAAGGCAGCGTTGTAGGGGCAGCGGTGTAGCGGACCGTGGCGTAGAGCTCTTGTAAGCCTCGTAGAAGAGGGCTTTTAAGCTTGCTTGGGCAGGGTCAGGTAGCAGCTTGCTACCTGACCGCTTACCCAATTATTCCGTCAGATTGAAACATCGGTTGAGAAAGGCTTAAATCTTGCGACGCTGCTCAAGGCCTTTGCGCATCAATTCAATGGGTGCCCGGTGGTAGAGCTTGATGTCATGGAATGGGTCTGTGATGATTTTCGTCGCCCAGACAAACCCCGTCTTCCAGCCATCACGCAATCCAAGCTGGATGACCCTAAAGGCCAGACCGCCCACACCCAGCATGAACCAGAACTGACCGACATCCCTGATCCATTCTTTCACACCATTAGCCGGCTCAATCATCCCCAAGAGGCTTGGCTCAAACCATAAAACGACAGGGGCAAACGCCCAGATCGCCATTAGCACGACCTTGCGTCGAATGTTGTAACCAACTTTGATGGCCTCTTTGTATTCGTGCGTTGCATCGTTTACATAGTCATAGCCTTTGGGTTCAAAAAAGAAGTGACCCGCCTGGCGACTGGTCATCGATATGAGCCAAGCAATCAAGGCCGATACAACCGGATCGATGAGCAGATAAACATAGGCAATCACAAAACTGCAGGCGCTCACTAAGTGGAGCGACTGATTGATCAGGCTATGGTGGTAATAACGGTGATCATCCCAACGTTGCTCTTTGAGCATGTCGCCGAAACTTTGGTTAGACATCCTTTTTCCTCCGAAAGCTATAAGCGTCTTGAACGTTACTGATCTTAAGTGTTTGCACTTTTTGAGTGCTTCGTGCTTGAGATCACCTAGGCTGGCAGCTGTTGTCGTTGATCGTGCAAACATCAACATACGAGCGCCTGGAACGAGACTTTGCACTTGAACGGTGAAATCTTGGTGACAATAGCATGACTTGTTCCTGACGAAATGAAGACGGTTTTATGTCAGCTTTGATTGATGTGAAAACCAGGTCGTCATCAGCTTGAGATCTTACTTTGACAAACTATAAAAGCTTAGTCATAACAAACTCGGCGCAGCTACGATCAAAGGCTGTCGGATCTTTTTCTCATAGCGCTTTGGGGTTTTGCGGCAACCGGGCCTATGCATCAATGACGTTACTGCGTTTGTCCGATCAGGTTGGGGACCCAAGATGGATCGTCGTTTACGGCTCGCCGTTGTGACAGAAACTTTCCCGCCAGAAGTCAATGGCGTGTCATTAAGCCTCGCTAAATTGCTTGAAGGCATTGGGCCATTTTGCGATTGGCAGCTTGTACGAGTGAACCGCCATGACCTTGAAGCTCCGATGACAGATGAGTTGCGGATGGCGGGCTTTCCGATCCCAGGCTATGCTCGCCTGCGAGGCGGATTTCCTGCATGGATTGGTTTGCGCCGGGCGTGGATCAAGCAAAGACCAGACCTGGTTCATATTGCGACTGAGGGCCCCCTGGGGTTGAGCGCACTACAAACCGCGCGATCCTTGCAGATTCCAGTATGTTCTGACTTTAGAACACATTTTGAACAGTATGTAGATCATTACAAACTTGCATGGTTAGAGCCTTTAGCAAGCGCTTACTTGCGTTATTTTCATAACCATTGTCAGCTAAACTTTGTACCCACAGAGATGCTCTCCAAACAACTTAAAGCCCAGGGTTTCGAACGTTTGGCGGTCGTTCCTCGAGGCGTTGATCTGGCAAGGTTTGGTCCGCAGCATCGTGATGAGGGTCTTCGTGCGGCCTGGTTAGGCAATGGGGGGCGGCGATTAGATCCAAACAAGGTACCGGTGCTTATTTGTGTATCGCGGATGGCGGCGGAGAAAAACCTTGAGGTTTTGCTCCAAGCTTACAGGGCTGCAAAGCAATCTGGAAGTCCTGCTCGTTTGGTCATGGTTGGCGATGGTCCAATGCGGGCAGGTCTGGAGCGTGATTATCCCGAGGCTTTGTTTGTGGGTATGAAAACGGGTTTGGATTTGTCCCGCCACTATGCGAGTGCAGATCTTTTTTGTTTCCCAAGCCAAAGCGAAACCTTCGGCAATGTGATTCTCGAAGCAATGGCAAGTGCTTTGCCAGTGCTCGCATATCGGCATGGCGCAAGTGCTGCGTTGTTACAAGATCAAGAGCATGGATGGATTCTGCGCGACTTTAGTCTTTCGGCTTTCCATGACGCGCTCAAGACCGCCCTGGATGCATGGGCGACACCGGGTCACAGTACTTGGCAGGCAATGGGCGAGAAGGTTCTGGCCATTGCAAAAACCCAATCCTGGGACAGCGTTGTCGAGTTGATGCTTTCACATTGGTATGCTTTAGCCTTTCCAACCGTGAAAGCGAAGGCTCCGCATGAATCATTTGCCCATTCGCAGCAGCTATGAAGCACCGCCTGCGATTTCCTTAACCGGCAGCGAGGTCGCACTTGTCCCGCTCTCGGCAAATCATCGCGATGATCTTTATGCTTTGAGCACGGCAAAGGGCGCCGAGGACCGATTTCGTTACCTATTTGAGCACGTCCCAACGCCAGAAAGCTTCGAGCAATTCATGGTCAAGGCCTGTGCGAGCAAGGATCCGATGTATGTCGCAGTGATTCGTAAAGAAGACGGGCGCTGCTTAGGACGACAATCGCTGATGCGAATCACCCCAGATCATGGCGTGATCGAGATCGGAAACATCTTGTGGGGTCCAGACATGGCGCGCACCCCAATGGCGACCGAGGCTTTGTACTTGCACGCTCGTTATGTTTTTGAAACGCTTGGTTATCGGCGTTTTGAGTGGAAGTGCAATGCGCTTAATGCGCCATCAAGACGCGCTGCGCTGCGCTTTGGCTTTCGCTTTGAGGGTGTTTTCAGGCAGCACATGATCGTTAAGGGTTTGAGC
This sequence comes from Burkholderiaceae bacterium, assembly GCA_023258775.1. GTDB lineage: Bacteria > Pseudomonadota > Gammaproteobacteria > Burkholderiales > Burkholderiaceae_E > UBA3064. The sequence goes on from JALQWJ010000021.1 coordinate 12,946, forward strand.
AGAGATACCGCGTGGTATGCCATGCTCGACCATGAGTGGCCAGGAATCAAACAACATTTCGAGCGTTGGCTTAGCCC
>JALQWJ010000220.1 GCA_023258775.1 Burkholderiaceae bacterium
TGAGGCCTCTGCATCGAGCAATAGTTCGCAACCATCGGCGGTGACGAGCTCGCGGGCTACACGTGCCGCTTCCTGCGGTTGCCCCTTCGAATCCCGAATGACTAGTTCAATCGGTCGACCATTTAGTCCGCCAGCTGCGTTGAACTTTTCCACTTCCATTTTTGCCGCGTTGCCTGAACTGATCCCGAGCATGGCAACACGGCCCGAAAGAATGGTAGGCATGCCGATTTTGATCGGCTTATTCTGCGCTCGCGAAACAAAAGGTGCGGCAAGTGAAGAAGCACCAATGACCGACGCAGAAAGCTTTAAGAGCTTTCGCCTTGTCGACCGAGGCTTGTTAGCTGCTTGGGGATTTAATGAGGCGCTCAGGGTTGCCGTCGACGTCGGAAGAAGCGGATCTTCTTGATTGTGAATTTGCTTAAGCATTTGCAGTCTCCTTTATCAGTTTGTAGTGCTTGCCTTCGCGCGACAGCGCTGCCTAGCGTGCCTTGCTGGCTTGGTGTCCGGGATGATGAATAGGGGAAGAGTGTGAGCCCTCAGAACAGCGACTGGGAAGCCAAAGTTTCAGTAAATGAAACAAGCAATTGATTTGCCGATGAGTGGCGCCTTATAGCCGGCATCCGAAGCTCAACTTGCATGGCTTATGCCGACGCTTCGTCGTTGGCATGGCGGGTAACGCCTGGCACTGGGTCTCAAGCGCGTTAGACCCTTTCCAGGTATTAAGGTCGCGGCTGTAGCGGCGGAGCATTCATCGTTGATCGTGCATAAGAATCCCGAGACGGGCAAACTCGAATCCCATCCGGCGGGGGAAGCGGTCGGTTACATCATTGAATTAGAAAATGGCTTTAAGATTTGGCATATGGGCGACACGGGCTTGTTTGGCGATATGAAATTTATCGCAGAACGCTATAAACCTGATCTCGTGATGATGCCCATCGGCGGGAACTTCACGATGGATCCTGAGGATGCCGCATGGGCGTCGCGCAATTGGATTAAGCCTCCGATGGTCATGCCGATTCACTACAACTCGAATCCGTTGACCAAGGGGACATTGGCGGAGTTTCTTGAGGCCATGAGGGGTAGTGATATAAAGGTGGTACCAATGACGGAAGGCCAGCAACTCGACTTTTAAGTCGGAGGGCCTAACGATCAGGGCCTAACGCCTGGCCCTTCGTGAAGCATGCCTGCTGCTCGTTGACGCAAGAACAGTTCAAGTGAAACCATAAGCTCACCATCGGGTTGTGGTAAATCTGCTCGGACACCCGTAAAGCAACCCCTAATGCGACGCGATAGCGTTCCTAAAGACTGCCACTGCAGCCTGTACACCGGGTATGCTGTTGGGTGAGCTTGTGGTATGACGCTTGCGCCCAATCGCGATCCAGGCCTGTGCGCGTGGCAATCAGCGCAGGAGAGCCCGATCTGGCCAATCCGCCTTTCAAACAGTCGATGTCCGTTCTCAAGCCATGGAAAAACATTGGGATCATCGACCGAGGTGATTCGGTCAGCTTTGGACTGGAAGGCGAGATATGCCTCAAGTGCGAGTGTGGCGGGGCTCTCAGCCTGAGACTGGTCAAGTCCCAGGTAGCGCGAGCGACACAGATTGATCCTGTGAGAGAGGCTTACTGGCCGCCTGATTGCCGCATCCCATGCTGGATACCGACTAGCTATCCCACGCATCGATTCGTTCGCATCGCCGTGACAGTCCCGGCAGGCTGCCCGTTTTGATCCAATCAGCGCAGACCAAAGTTGTTCTCCTTCCCGAACAAAGAGCATGGCTGGATTTTGCGAAGCGTCTAGTTGCAGCGCTCGTGTGGACTCACCCATGAATTCAAACCCAGACAATCTGGCATCTTGGGGTTCGCCGGTTGGCAGTGTGAGTACTGTTTGTGCCTGCGAACAGCTGAAAACGCAGGTGAGAAATACGGCCATAAGCGCTTGCCACTTGGATGAATCTCGATGAATCAAGATCCGTGAGAGCCTACAGCTGAGACTACCCCTTAATCCAAGTGAAATCATTGGACCGACATGAAGACGCGCTCTACATGTTTGAAACCTCCGTCGCCCTCCCACAGAAACGTTAGTTCACCCGAGCGTGCGGCGCGATGTTGAAACGAAAAATACGGGTTAGCCGAAACGGCTGGATATAGATCTGCACTAAAAATCGAAGCACCATTGAGCATGCAGCTAAATCTCTTGATGATATTTCGCGAAAGCCTCTCGCCCTCTGAACTTCGTCGATATCCGGTCTCCATGGGATGTGAGATCGAAACGCGAATGCGGATCAAAGCTCCGCGCTTAATGTTCTGAGGCAAGTCAATGAGTGTTTGTATTGACATAACGATTGAATCTTATCCGTCACCTTCAAGGCATGCCGCCAGCGTAACGATTACATCAACTTCGTCTGAGCAGCAGGTGTTATCTTCAAAGTTAGCAATTGCAATCAATTTTTGCGACGTCGCTAAGCGGATTCGGGATGCAACTTCAGTACTTGAATGCCCTGGCTCGACAGTTAACAGTATGACTTCGTGCTGCGGATTTCGCTCAGAGAAAACGGCAATTGATTCGATATTCGATAATGAATCAGGCGTTGGAATAACGACAATAGAAATGGGCACGGTGTTACCGTTATCAATAAGGACGGCAATGTTTAGCTTGATTCGACCAGAGATGAGGACACGAGTGCCAGTGAATCGTCTTATAGCTTCTTCATAACTTGACGCTGCCTGTCGATCAGCGTCCGGTGAGTGACCGGGCAGCATGACTTGCGCATCTTTCGAGGGGACAGTCTGCGATCGAAGAGGCTGTGTCGTCATTAGCAAAGGTACCGCGGCAGATTTGATGATGCTTCGTCTCATTTGCTTACTGAGCGTCCGAGGGGTAACGTCCCTTTGGTTGTTACCCGGTAAGCCATCTTTTCGAATCATCAATTCGCTCACTCAATCTTTAAGTGTGCTGAGAAAAGCAACTACATCTTCGATTTGTTGTGGTGTCAGGATTGCCTGATTTTGATAACGCTGGGCAATCATCGGTGCAGGGTTAACCAAACCATAGGCCGGCATGATTGAATGAGGATTAAGTTTTTTGCTATCAATCAGTCTAGCCCGCAACTGCTCTGGCGACCAACGATTGCCAGCACCATCAAGTGAAGGAGCAAGATTGCCTTGTTGGAGCGAAACAGAAA
>JALQWJ010000221.1:0-236 GCA_023258775.1 Burkholderiaceae bacterium
GTCCAACCTTTAAGGAATTCGACGAAAAGGCCAAGGAGGTCAAGGGTAAGTAATTTAAGGCGGCGCATGCGCCGCCTCAGCGTTTATTGTCTTTGGAATATTCATGGCTTCAGCACCCGGTAAAGAATTAGCACCAATCGTTGTCAAGCGTGTCAAGAAAGTTGTTGGCGGCGGGCACGGTGGTGCATGGAAGATCGCTTACGCAGACTTCGTGACTGCGATGATGGCCTTCTTTT
>JALQWJ010000221.1:246-3177 GCA_023258775.1 Burkholderiaceae bacterium
GCTTGGCTCAACAACCTCAGGCGATTTGGCAGGTATCTCGGCTTACTTCCAAAACCCCTTGCGTCTTGCCATGGATGGTGGGCAGGGTTCTGGCGACACTCGGAGCATCGTTAAAGGCGGTGGCGATAACGTCACCAAGGCTTCAGGACAGGAACAGCGCGCCGATTCCAACAGCGTGCAACGCAAGATGTCGGAAAGCGAGGCCTACGAGCAGTACAACACGAAGCAAAAGGGTCAGCTTGAAGAAATGCGAGCGGATGTCGAATCGCAAATTGCTGGCGACAAATCGCTCGAGGAGTACCAAAAGCAGATCTTCATGGATGTTACGAGCGATGGTTTGAGGATCCAAATTGTTGACGAGAAAAATCGGCCCATGTTTGAGAGCGGTTCTGCGGGCATGCCTGATTACGCCAAAAAGCTCATGCGTGTGATTGGTAAGGTTCTAGCGGGTGGCGGCCAGCCCTTAAGGATTGAGGGCCATACCGACGGCAAACCTTTTCCAGGGGCGGCCTCGGGTTATACCAATTGGGAGCTGTCTTCTGATCGAGCAAACGCAGCACGCCGGGAGTTGATTGCTGGTGGCCTTGAAAGCGCACGGGTTTCTCAAGTTGTTGGCTTTGCCGATTCGGTCAAGCTCAATCCTGAAGATCCCAATGATCCGATGAATAGGCGCATTTCGATTACGATTCTGAATGCGCGCGGCGCAGCGAAAGCGAGCGGGCAGACTGAACCCCAAAATCAGGGCGGATTGCAGCCTGCTGGGTCGGTTCCATCATCGGGTGGTGGTGCAACCTGGGTCCCCAACACGCCAGGGTCACCGAAAAACGCGATCAAGGACACCATGCCAAAGATCGTTGACACCCTGCCAGCGTTTCCTGCAGCTTCTTTCCTCGGTAAGGGCGTGCGCGGTGATAGCGCAGCTCCCGCTAACGCTGCGGGTTCCCCTGGTGCTGCCTCGCCAGCTGGGCCGCAAGGCGGCGCCGCTCCAGGCCAGTCGAGCGGCCAGACCCCCTCAGCACCTGCTGGGGCGGTTGCGCCAACTATTTCCTCGCCGGCAGCTTCCCCTGCGCGCGCAATGCCGCCCGCTAGCACCCAGGACGGTCAGTCCGCTTCGCGCGCGCGTTCGCCTGGGCTAACGCTTCCGCCACCTTCGAGGTAGCCGATGCGGCGTTTGCCAAGCCACCTACACGCCTGGTTTTTCCAGGCGATCGTTTTTGGTTTTGCCTTTTGCTTAAGTGGCATATCGCATAGCGCTGCCTCGTCAAGCCCGACGACTGTAGCCCCTGATCCTGCCGGCAGGGCTTCAACCGCCGATTCCGCTGGCAAGGCTTTAACTCCTGATCCCTCTGGTAAGGCTCCAGCCTCAACCAATCCTGCCAAAGCCGCTTCTTCAAAAGGCGGCAAAGAAGCTAAGGACGCGAAAGACGACGACGCTCGTAGCTCGAAAGAGTTAGCCCTGGCCTATCAGCGTTTGAGCGAACAGGCTGAAAAAGCAACTGCTTGTATTTTTGATCCTAAGTGTTTGTCATCTGATCGAAAAGTGCTTCAGTTAATGGTTCAACGGCGTGAATTGCTTGATAGGCTTGCTTCAAGAGCACAAAAAGGGGATTTGGAGGCCGGGTATTGGCGCGGAACGATTGCGATGGAACTGGCGAGGCGTCAGGTTAATCGTGGCGAACTCAATTCGGATGATCTGGGGTCGCGTAAAGAAGCGATGCTAATCACTGCTTTTGGTGCTGAGGAATTCCGTACTGCTGCGAAGTTTTTGCAAGCACCGGCGGATAAAGGCTTGCCCGATGCCTGCGATCGGATTGCTGAAATTCTCGCCCACGGCTACGGCATGCATGCCGATATCAAGCGCGCTGCCGAATATTATCGATGCGCCGGTCTTGGTTTTTTGAAGGAGGGGCGCAAGGATGAGGTTGCGCAAGTGATCGGGAAGATGCGTGGTTTCTTGCCCTCGAACCACATGTATATTGTCGAACTTTATGCAAAACTAATAACGCGCGAGCCTAATTATCCGTGGCGTGTACCTTCGGAGACTGCGGCCTTGTTGGAGAAGTCGGTAGGGTGGGGGAATGTACCTGGTCCAGCAGAGGATCGGGCGAAATCGCCTTTAAGTAAAACGCATTGATGAGTATAGACAGGTAAGGAAACGATCATGATCAAGGAAGTGATGCAATACCTTGGCAACTGGACAAAGTTGGTATTCAAGGTCATTGGCGCTGCGATTTTTGCAGCGGGCGGCGTGTTCATGATTGGTGAACGACTCGAGATCGGTCGTCTCGAAGCCGAAGCTGTTTGCCGCGTTTGTCCGGATCCTTCCGGGTGCATGCAGGTTCGGGGTTATTTGCCAAGCGCACCTCACTACCCCGATCTTACAAGGCGCATGGTTGGCTCCTACACCCGCACCGTAGGCAGTCTCTTGGGTGCCAATTACAGTGCCTCGGACACGCCTGGCTCTGGCGCGAAACCAGGTTCGCCCGCTAAAGCAGCAGGTGCGCCTGCATCCCCTTCAGCGCCTGCAGCGCCAGAGGCAAAGCCAGCGGCTGGTAAAGTCGCATCCAACGTGTGATCTGCAACGAGCCGGTAGCTACCGAAACTGTCCAGGCCGATTCACCGCGGCATCTGGCTAAGCAAACTCGAGATTCTGCGAAATCGCTGCAAATTGCGGCGAGCAGTCTGTTCCGGGATTGGGTCGTTGACGTCTGGGCCTCGTCGCGTATACCCAAGCTCTGCTGCGTGATGCTCGTCGCGATTTGCTGCTCTTTTCTTGTTGCTTGCTCAGACTATAACGATGCTCGTTCGGCCTATGCGGCTGGGCGACATGAGGAGGCCTTCAATAAGCTCTTTAAGCTTGCTAAGGAGGGGCATCTCAAGGCTCAATACGAAGTCGCAATGATGTTCAACAATGGCATTGGCGTTGCTAAA
>JALQWJ010000222.1 GCA_023258775.1 Burkholderiaceae bacterium
ATTTAGGCCTGCGGGAATGTACTCTTCAAAATCAGCACTATTATCTTCGTTTCCGGATCCCGCAACGAAGAGAATCTCGGGCCTGGATGCGATCGCTTCGCGAAGAGCGTCTCGCTCCATGGCAAAGAGTTTGCGTGCAAGTTGCTTACGCTCTTCAGGCCCAGACCCGACGTTATGCCAAGCAAGCATACCTTCGTAGGCGGTAGCACCATAGCGCCAACTCATATTGACGACACGCACTTGTTGATCGGCGAAGGACCGTACGATCTGTCGATAAGCATCGACAGTGCGCTGAGAAAGCGCCTCACTAGGTTTTACCGGCTCAGTTCGATGTTCCCAAAGCATGGTTGCAGTGAAAACCCGCGCAAACGGGTTCCCCTCAACAGCAATGCCCGCGACATGGGTTCCGTGGGTGTAGACGCCAGCGAGGCTTAGCTCCTCTTGAAATTGCTTCACCTGATCAGGCTTAAGGCTCGCAACCGTTTGTTTAAGCAGGCGCGCATCTTCTGTATCAAGCGCTGCGCGCAAATCCATAGCTCCTTTGACAAGCTTTTTGAGTTGCGGCCACTTTGCTTGAGCGTCACCTAAAGGCCTCAAAAGGTCCGGTGAAGGGCGTGATTCACGATCAAACGCGATACCTTTCCCTGGCGTGCTCGCAAAAAGAGTCAAGTCAACGCCTGAGTCCCAAATCCCGATACCGACTGTTGAGGCATCAGCTGCGCTGGGAATGGTGAATAGCCGTGGCGTCCAGATGTCCGCTTTCGCTGACGCTTTGCTTCGAGCGTCGATCACTTCCTGTAAGCCACTAACAATTGCTAATTGCAAAGGCACAATCAACTCGTTCTGTAACCGTGCTCCGAGGATCGATGCAACCATACCCTCCGGAACGTTCATGTTCATATTGCGGGCCATGACATCGACTTGTTGTTCAAAGCTGCCTTTGATGAGCGAAGGATTTACAAGCTCAAGCTGACCTTTCAGTGCTTTGATGTCGTGACTGACATCATCCCAATTCATAGCGCTATAACGTTTGGTAACTTCAGCCTTTACCCAATTGGTATCGTGTTTGGCCATTTGCTGTTCGGCGACAAGTTGTGCCAGGGTTCCCGTCATCGCGCGTGGGCCGGGCTTATCTTGAAGGGCCTTTAATCGTTCTACTAGCTTGGGTAGTGCGCCCCAGTCAGCGTTGAATTGGGCAAGACTTAGAAGGGCTCCATAGTAAGCACGGAGTGTCGCAGCATCTTGAATATCGAATTTAGAAAGGTCATCATTTAAGTTTGCTTCAAGCAACTGAGCGAGACCTTTTAATTCTGCACGAGACCCGTCGAGGTATTGGCTTGGTAGTTTATCCAGCCGGATGTTTCGGCGAGGTAATTGGTCAGCCGATGTAATGACCTGTCGTTGGCTAGTGGGTGCACTGGTCGCGGTCATAACAAAGGGTTGATCGTCAACAGCCAGTGCCTTTTGAGCTGCGAGTGCGCCGCAAAGGATCGATGTTGCGAGAGTGATTAGTTGCATAGTGATTCGATTCATGATCGTTTGGCTTCCTATTGGCTATTGGCAGTGACTTTAGAAATCGCGACCCAGTGGATCCTGCGGAATTGACACATGCGTACCACTGGAATGCGACAAATGGTATGTATGAGCGATAAATGGCGTCATCTTCCGCCTCTAGCATCGCCTGCTTCATGATTGCTTATGCCTTCAATCAAGCGCGCCGTTAGCACGATTACCGGTTTCATCATCAAATACTTCGCTGGGTAATTGCCACGCCATGACTGAAGCCGGCAATCCTGCAGCAAGAAACAAAAAAGCTAATGCACACCGGGAGAGATCTTCCGAGTCAACGTTAAATGACCAACCGAAAAGCTTTGTGTCTTCAGCAGCAATCAGCAATAGAACAAGGGCAAGCGAAACGAAAGTTAACCAGCGATACGCAACCACGTAGGCAGCGTTTCGCATCGTGATCTGTCTTTCGTCAAGTAACTCATCAGGGGCATCTGAGACATGCCGTACAGCGGCCCTGAGCTTAAAGTATGTTCCAGTAATTAGGATTAGCATCAAGACTTCCAAATAGCTCGCCAGCTTCACGCCAGGCACAAAAGCATTTAAAGCAAGTCCGAAAATCGATATTGCTCCAACCACGACCAATGTGCGCCTTGGCTTTTGTTGGCGGAAAAGGCTTGGACGTTGATCATTGAGACTCTTCTCAACTTCTCGGCGGGTCACGCCTTCAATCCAATAAAAGCGCTTTTTCTTGGCGTCGTGCTGTGGCATCCCTCAACTCCTCAGTAGAAGGGACGGACTGAAAAGAGCTCCTCAACACGACAGCCCAGTTCTGAAGCAAGGCGAATTGCCAATGTCAAGCTTGGGCTATATTCACCACGCTCCAAATACCCGACCGTTTGGTAATGCACCCCGACTGCATCAGCGAGCTGTTGCCTTGATAGGCCCCTAGCTACTCGAGCGGCCTCGATTCGATTAAAGAGAGGGTCTTCTTTGGTTCGTCCCATAGTCATAGTATAAATACTATGTACTATGAATACAACATTTTAAAAGAGATTAGTTGCCGACTTTTTTGCAATACCTGATGGATTAGGATAGTTAGTCAGTGCTATCGATTCAATTTAAACGTTAATCTAAGACCTATGTAAGCAAGCCGGTTAGCATCAGAATAAAAGTTAATTGGGGAATAAAGCCTTGCATATCTTTGTCTGATGATGCAGCCAAGGCTCACGATTCGGCGAGCAGCTTCGCACCAAAATTGAGGCCAGTGAATGGTCCTTGAACGTACAGACAAAGCAGTTCAGCTTGGACTCCGGTTGGTGCGAGCTCGTGGATATCCGAAAGCGTGACATGGGCGAAGCCGATCATGGTGCCCTTGATCTCGTCAACGAAAACTCGTGTCCGATGGTCGTCATCGGACGCGTTGAAACTAGCTCACGAGTTCTAGGACAAGATCTCTCGGGCAAAGGCCGGACCTATCCCTTCGGTGGTATTCGTGTCCAATAGAGGGGAGAGTCGGGGAGCGCAGGGATGATGCCGCTACGCATCGCCCGGCTCCGGATAGGTTGGGTGGGCAGGGAGCGCCGGATCAAGCTGATGCCATGGGGCGTTGCTGCCTGTAAACACGTGTCGGAATGGTCTGACTAGTGAGTCCTCGTTGAGAGCGC
>JALQWJ010000223.1 GCA_023258775.1 Burkholderiaceae bacterium
AGTATCGCCCGGGACTTGATGCGCCGACTGGGTTGGCAGGGCAGCGTGGACGGACTCGCTCACCCAAGTTCAACATCGGGCTGGCTGCCGCCCCGCTACCCGACTGAGGACCTACTTGGGATCATGCCAGCCGATTTCCGCGAGCCAGTCGATATGCACGAAGTTATTGTTCGACTGGTCGATGATTCCGATTTTCTTGATTTCCAACCCGACTATGGGCCGCAAACTGTCGTGGGTCATGCCGCAATCGAAGGTTTTCCAATCGGCATCATTACGAATAATGGACCAATCGATCCAGCAGGCAGCCACAAAGCCACCCATTTCATACAAGCTTGTTGTCAGGCGCAAATACCGCTGCTCTATTTGCAAAACACCACTGGCTACATCGTTGGAAAGGCAAGCGAACAAGCGGGCATGATCAAACATGGTTCAAAAATGATCCAGGCCGTGGCTAATGCAAGCGTGGCGTCCATCACAATTCATTGTGGCGCATCATTTGGCGCGGGTAACTATGGCATGTGCGGAAGAGGTTTTGATCCACGCTTTATTTTTTCCTGGCCGCATACAAAAACTGCCGTTATGGGCGCTGAGCAGGCGGCAAAAACAATGCGCATTGTTGCTGAGGCCGGCGCTGCGAGAAAGGGCGAAGCAGTCGACGAGCTCGCCTTAAAGACGATGGAGGAGAAAATTATTAATAATTTTGAGCGTCAAGCGGGTGCTTTTTATACCAGCGCACGTTTACTCGACGATGGGCTGATCGATCCTCGAGACACCCGAAAGATTCTTGCATTCGTGCTTGCGACCTGTCGCGAAGAGGCGGCTCGCCGGCTCCAACCGATTCAATTCGGCGTTGCACGACCCTAGGGGATCAAGCAAACGATCCAATGCATTTGATGCAAGACCCAAATAACTAAACACCCCGGAGCGCTGCCCATGCTATTTACCGAAGAACACCGCGCGATTCAAGATGCTTTACGAAAATTTATTGATAGCGAAATTAATCCGCATGTGGATGAATGGGAGAAAGCTGAAATATTTCCCGCTCATGAAGTGTTTAAGAAAATGGGCAAACTCGGATTTCTTGGCATTACCAAACCCCAGGCGCATGGCGGATTAGGTCTTGATTATTCGTACTCAATCGCTTTTGCAGAGGCCTTGAGACATATTAATTGTGGCGGGATTCCAATGGCTATTGGTGTTCAAACCGATATGGCCACGCCAGCGCTTGCGCGCTATGGCACTGACGAAGTGAAACAGCACTTTTTAGAGCCATCGATCAGCGGAGAATTCGTTGCCTGCCTCGGGGTTTCTGAACCTGGTGCGGGATCTGATGTTGCCTCGATCAAAACCATCGCTCGCAAGGACGGCGATGACTATGTGATCAATGGCGGAAAGATGTGGACAACCAACGGCACCCAGGCGGATTGGATGTGCTTACTGGCCAACACCTCTGAAGGCGCTGCTCACCGTAATAAAACCTTAATTTGTTTACCGATGAAGACAAAAGGTGTGTCAGTTGCAAAAAAGCTAAAGAAAGTTGGGATGAATGCCTCAGATACGGCGCAAATTCATTTTGACGATGTAAGAGTGCCTCAGCGCTATCGCATCGGTGAGGAAGGAATGGGTTTCATTTATCAAATGCAACAGTTTCAGGAGGAGCGACTCTGGGCTGCAGCGAGTTCTGCTGCTGCAAGCAATGTGATTCTTGAAACGATCAATTATTTGCGTGAGCGGGTTGCTTTCGGTAAACCCTTACTCGATAACCAATTCATCCAGTACAAACTCGCCGAACTTCTAACCGAAGTCGAGTGTGTTCGCTCATTGCTTTATCGCGCCACCGAACTGTATGTGGCAGGCGAAGACGTTTTGCAGCTTGCCTCCATGGCAAAACTCAAGGCCGGGCGGGTGGCGAGGGAGGTTGCTGACTGGTGTGTTCAATTTTGGGGCGGTATGGGTTACATTGAAGAAACCCGAGTAAATCGCTTCTGGCGCGATACAAGACTTGGATCGATCGGGGGTGGGGCTGACGAAGTAATGCTTGGCATCATCGCCAAAACCATGGGCATCGTAGTTCGCACCCGCGAGGGTCACTAAGCGTGAAGCCGATCAGAAGCCTGCTTGTTGCCAATCGAGGAGAAATTGCGTGCAGGATTATAAAAAGCGCCTCGGCAGCAGGTATTAGAACGATTGCAATTTATAGTGATGCTGACCGAGATGCACGTCACTTGCGACTAGCCGATGACGCATACCGAATTGGCCCTGCCCAACCGACTGAGTCATACCTAAATATCGAATCGATCATAAAGCTAGCACAAGAGCTCGGCGTCGATGCGATTCATCCAGGCTATGGATTTTTGTCAGAAAATCCGGTGTTTGCAAAAGCTTGTGAGGACAGTTCAATTATTTTTGTAGGTCCGAGTGCTGCTTCAATGCAGGTATTGGGCAATAAGGCGGCAGTAAGACGTCTTGCCATAACCTTGGGCATTCCAGTCCGCCCGGGCTATGAGGGCGATGATCAAGACGATGAAAGCTTTGCGCTGCAGGCCGAGAGACTTGGCTATCCCTTAATGATTAAAGCCGCAGCAGGCGGCGGGGGCCGCGGGATGCGCGCTGTTGATGATCAGGCACAGCTACTGCCAGCACTTCATGCTGCGCGGGCAGAGGCGAAAAACGCCTTTGGCAGTGATCAATTGTTGCTCGAAGCTTTCATAAGCAAGGCTAGGCATATCGAGATACAAATCATTGCAGATCACCATGGCAATGTGCTTTCGCTTTATGAACGTGATTGCTCAACTCAAAGGCGTCATCAAAAAATCCTCGAAGAGGCACCCGCCGCAGGCTTGGGCGCTGAAACTCGTCAGGCGATGAGCGAGGCTGCCGTCCGATTAGCCAAGGCTGTCGAGTATCGCAGCGCAGGCACCGTCGAATTTTTGTTGACAGCTGACGGCTCATTTAGCCTGCTTGAGATGAATACAAGACTGCAAGTGGAGCATCCGGTTACAGAAGCCATAACAGGCATCGATCTGGTCGCACTTCAATTGCAAATCGCTCAAGGCCAAAGACTCAAGCTGCGCCAAGCGGATATCCACCTAAGCGGCCATGCCATCGAGGCACGTTTGTGCGCCGAGGATCCAGATGATCATTGCCTACC
>JALQWJ010000224.1 GCA_023258775.1 Burkholderiaceae bacterium
AAATTCTTGAACCATCAGTGCCATGATGAGCATCGGTCACATCATGACCGGGTAACGTTTTTTTATTTATGGGCCAAGCATGACGAAATCAAAAGCAGCAGAGCCAACGATTTTTGGTGCAAGCATTTTCCACCCTGATGAGTGGCAGGCAAGGCTTGAATTGGCGGCCTGCTACCGCATTTTTGCGATGCTCGGTTGGACCGAGATGATTTTCAACCACATAAGCCTGAGGCTGCCCGATTCAGTCAGCGATGGAACGCTGCAATTTTTGATCAACCCTTTTGGGCTTCATTACAGTGAAGTTTGTGCAAGTAACCTGCTGCGCATTGATGCTTCGGGAAAAGTCATCGACGCTTCGCGTTACAAGCCAAATCCGGCGGGCATGGTTTTGCACCAAGCCATTCATCAAGGCATACAGCAAGCACATTGTGTGATGCATACCCATACCACTGCAGGCGTTGCGGTCGCCTCAGTAGCACAAGGCATCGAACAACATAACTTTTATGGTGCTCAACTTTTTGAACGCATTGCTTATCATGATTTCGAGGGCATTACACTTCATCCAGAAGAGGGTGAGCGCTTGCTCAAAAACATCGGTGACCGACAGGCTGTGGTCTTACGAAACCACGGTTTGCTGTCTTGGGGCGTGAGCATACCTCAAGCATTTGCGATTCTTTGGACCATGCAAAGGGCCTGTGAGATTCAATATGCAACGGCATCGCTCGGTCAGCCAATCCCAGTTTCAGATGAAGTTGCGCGGCAGTGCGCAGCAGAAGCCTTACAGATCGACCCGAGTTTTGGCGCAGGTCGAGATATGTTTGATGCACTTTGCAGGCAGGTGGATCGAATTGATGATAGTTATAAAATATAAGTTTATAACATTTCCAAAAACAATATTTATCAAGGACTGGATCGCATCAAAGAATCATCAAGGGCTCGATCGCATTAAAGAATCATCAAAGGCTGGGTCGCATTAAACAATCAACGGGCATCGAGAGGACCAGCAAAGTATGCAAACTACATTAATCAACACCAAGATCGAGATTAGTATCAAAGCTTATAGAACTCAACAATGTTGTCCCAAGCCTGCTGGGGGCTATCCACATAGCGAATGAGCGCCAAGTCTTGTTCGCTCACAGTCCCAATATCAGCAAGCATCTGAAAGTCAATAAGGCGCCTCCAAAAGGCGCTACCGTATAAAAGAATCGGTACAGGCTCTGCTTTCCTGCATTGAACCAGGGTAAGCATTTCAAACATTTCATCAAGCGTTCCAAAACCACCGGGTAAAGCGACGAGGGCCTTGGCACGCATCATGAAATGCATTTTGCGCAGTGCGAAATAATGAAACTTAAAACAAAGTTCTGGCGTGATGTAGGGATTCGGCTGTTGTTCGTGGGGCAGCACAATGTTTAGACCAACATTAAGTGCGCCCTCGTCGTGAGCGCCGCGGTTGGCAGCTTCCATGATCCCGGGGCCTCCACCAGTGCAAATGAAAAGACGCTTGTCGGGCGCCGTTTGTGCGGCCGTCTGACGCGCAACAATCTGGGCAAAGCGTCTTGCTTCGCTGTAATAGGTAGAAAGTTCGAGTCCCTTCCGAGCCGAGACGACTGCTTTTTGGTCATTGAGCGCTTCTGCATGCAAAAGCGCGGCTTGAGCCTGCTCAGGCGCTAGAATCCGCGCACTACCGAAAACGACAACGGTGTTGTCGATCCCCAACGAAGCTTGGGCAATATCGGGCTTTAGCATTTCAAGTTGGATTCGAATGCCGCGTGTTTCGCGCCGCAGCAAAAATTCCGGATCTGCGAAGGCAAGCCGGTTTGCCTCGGCTTGCAGCGGTTTACCGAGCTTTGCCTGCGTCTGCAAATCCGCCCAAGCATCGGCAATGCCTTGAGCTTGCAGTGGCGAGGGAGATTCCATAGGATCGTCTTGGTACACTTGGAAACAAAAGTGTAAGCCTATTTTCTTGATGCTTTTTCAGGCGCGATTCTTCCCATGGGCACGACATCAATCGTTCTATTTATTTACTTCGCCATTCTGGCCGTATTTATGTTGTATATCGGGATGTCGCAATTCCCTCAGGGGGTTCGGCAGTCATGGGCGCCAGAGGATCTTGAGGCGATGCAGCGCGAGCTTGACTTCTGGCGTTATGTTGGGCAAATCGTTTTGATGCTTTTGAGTTTTCTGGTGATGCTTTGGTTGTTGATCGATTAAGTGATGTTCTGAACCCTTCGCAAACCTATCTCGAATCGGAACCTGGTTATCTTCGATGTCGCTTATCGCATTGTTTGAGCTCGCTTCCCTTGTGGGGGTTGCTCGTGGCGATGCTCGCGAGTCCGGCCCTAAAAGCACAAGTCGAAGAATCGGGTGTCGCTGGCGCTGATCGATCATCGGTGCGCGCCTCACGCATTGAGGTTACTGGAAAGCCTCAATCTGATGCCGACCTGCGTCGGCAGTCTTCGGCCGCGAAACAAATTTATGGGCGCGAAGAACTCGATCGCTTTGGCGACACTAATGTTCTTGATGTCTTAAAACGCCTGCCAGGGCTCAGTGTGCAGGGCGGTGAACCGCGCATGCGCGGTCTAGGTTCGGGCTATACATTAATTCTGCTTAACGGGGAGCCTGCTCCCCCAGGTTTTCAATATGACCAACTCGATCCGGCGCAAATCGACCGTATCGAGATAAGCAGGGCGCCGACGGCAGATCAAAGCGCGCAAGCCGTGGCAGGAAGTATCAATATCATCCTAAGGCAGGCCCCAAGAAGTCTGCAGCGCCAATGGCGTGCAAACCTCGGCTATCGTGCCCTGCGACCAACCGCAGGCTTGAGTTATAGCCATGGCGAACGTCTTGGCGATTGGTCTTACAACCTCCCCGTGTCCTTTTTTGAGTGGCAGGGTTTAAATCGCAGTCTGTTTGAGCGTGGCCTGATTGATGTGCCCTCCTTGGATAAGCTCGGCCTCGGCACCACGAGCCTTCAGCAAGGCAGCCAAAAGGTATGGGGGCATGGCCTGAACTTATCGCCGCAACTGCGTTGGCGATCTGGCAATGATCAGGAGTTCACGGCACAGGGCTTTTTGCAACGTGGACAGTGGAACCACGCCCAGTCCTATATTGATCGCTTGCTGAGCGCCGGCCAATTGG